>CAJPTP010000040.1 GCA_905373555.1 uncultured Francisella sp.
CTTTTTTGACCGTCAATCAAAAACGGCGAGCCCGGCGCCGTCGCCTTCGTTGGCCCCTTTTGAGGCCGGCGCGGCGTCGGCGTTGAATCGGCGCGTTGCGCTTCGTTGTCGCGGGCCTGCGGCATGACTTTGATTCGGCGATTGCGAAATGAGGAGGGGAATTGTGCCCGCGCGGCGCGCCGGGCGGCGTCGGGCGCGTTGCGCGCCCCGGTTTTTCGCGATGGGCGCGACTGTTTTGGTTGGAAGCGGCAAGCTTCGGCCCAAGCGGAATGGGCGGGGTTCGGCCCGCGCGGGCTGGACGCGAGCAATCCTGCCGCGATGAAAAAACGATCCTCCGCCGCATGCGCCCGGGGCCGGCCATGGGGCATGGCTGCGGCGCAATAGGGATCCGGCGCTTTGATTCGCCGCTTTGATCCGGCGCGCGCTTCCCTTGCTCAAAAACCTTGCTTCTGGGCGTTTTGTGTTTCGTTCGCTCGCGTTTTTGCGTTTTTGCGCAAAGCGGCCGGCGAATCGCTTTGCGATGCGCCTTTGCGTTGCGGGCGTTGGATCCGGCACGCTATGATGCGGCGCAATGCGGCGAGCCTTGAGCGCCGCGCCCGCAACCACACACCATCGCCGCAGGCCCAAGGGGCCCCGGCGCAAAGGAACATCCGACAATGGCCATCGAAAGAACGCTCTCCATCGTCAAGCCCGACGCCGTGAGCCAAAACGTGATCGGCAAAATCTACGCCCGCTTCGAGCAAGAGGGCTTGAAAATCGTCGCCGCCAAAATGAAGCGGCTGTCCCGCCTCGAAGCCGAGGGCTTTTACGACGTGCACCGCGACAAGCCCTTTTTCTCCGAGCTGGTGGACTTCATGACCCAAGGCCCCGTGATGATCCAAGTGCTCGAAGGCGAGAACGCGATCGCCCGCAACCGCGAGATCATGGGCGCGACCAACCCCGAGAAGGCCGCCGAGGGCACGCTGCGCAAGCTGTACGCGAGCTCCATCCAAAACAACGCGGTGCACGGCTCCGACGCCCCCGAGACGGCGGCGCGCGAGATCAAGTATTTCTTCAGCGAAATCGAGATCTTCTCCCGCTGAATCGCGCCGGGAAGGATTGGAGCGATCAGGCGCCTGCGGGCGCCTGTTTTTTATTGCATTCGGCATTGCGTTTTTTTCTGTCATTTCGACCTCAAGTGTTTTCCCTGCGCAGGCTCTTGTTTTTGCATCGGGGATGATTTGCGGCTTGGGCCGCGAAGAAAAAAGAAGCGCAAAGAGGCGAAGAAGCGCCCGGCGCCGAGCGCGCCCGCGGGCCCTCTGATCCTTCACAAGGTATCAATTGCGCGCCCCGACGCCCCGGGTTCGGATCTCGGTTTTGGGGGGAAATAGAAAAAGGCGGGGCCGGGCCTCGCCTTTTTCTTTGCCTTTTGGCTTTCTTTCAAGCCCGCCTTAGTCCATGGAGCCCAAGTCGCCGTAGGAACCCAACATGCGCCCGTGGGTCGGGGCCGCCGGGGCGGAAGCCTGGGCGGGCCGGGGCGCGGGTTCGGCGTAAACGGGCTCGAAGGACGCCTCGACCACCCGCGGTTGCGCCGCGGCGCGCTCCGGTCGAGCGGGCGCCGGGCGCGAGGCCGCGTCGACGAAATCGATGGTTCCCGCGTCGGGGTCGCGCCGGGGCGCCGACGCGGCTTTGACCTTGCGCGCGGCCCGGCGCGACGCCGCGGCGGCGTCGATGTCTTGGGCCAAGGCCAGAGCCTCGGCTTGGGCGGCCCTCTTGGCTCGGGCCGAGGACTGCGACGGCCTGTATTTGCGGCCCGTCGCCCCGCCCCACGTTCCGTCGGCGAACGTGCGCGGCCGGCCCAGCCCCTGCGTCCACAGCAAAGTGGAAAGGGCCCCCGTCGGGGCGGCGTCGTTGCAGGTCAGGCACAACGGCTTTTTGCGCGCCATGGCGAAGATCTTGTCGGGATCCATCTTGTATTCGTAGCCGCGCGCGGCCATCCAGTCTTTCAGCGCGGCTTCGATCTTGTCGCGGTCGAGCGAGCCCCAGCCGTAGGGGTCGCCGAACACGGCCAGCCACAGATTGCCTTTGGCGTCTTGGTTGAGCAAATAGCGCTGGTAGACCACCGACACGGGGTTGCCGCGCTGCGCGTGGGCCGAGATTTCCAAGGCGTTTTGGTCTTCCATGCGCACGCAGCCGTGCGAAAGCACCGCAGGCAGCAAATAAGGCTGGTTGGTGCCGTGCATGCCGTAAGCCTTGCCGGGCGGGCCGAAATGCACGAACGCCGCCCCCGTGGCGCGGTTGCTCGACCTGCCGCGCTTGCCGTGGATGATCCATTCGCCCACGGGCGTGGGCGTGACGCTGCGGCCCACGCCGATGGGGTAGGCGTGGTCGAACACCCCGTCTTCGTAGACATGAAGGCGAAGCTGCGGAACGTTGATCACGATGTGCCGGCCAAAGTGCGCGACGGGCGCGTCGGGCAGAAGATCGGCCGCGGCCGCGGCTTGAGCGGCGGCGGCCAAGCATGCGGCCCAAGCCAAATTGCGGGCGGCTTTGAGCAGGCCGCCGCGCTGCGCGCCAACGGCGCGGGCGCGTGGGAAAGGGCTATTGTTCATCTTTGACGCCAACGGCATGTTCGGCCAAGGGAAGGGCGCGGGCCGTCGCAAACCGCGCCGATGGCCGGGGAAAACCGCTCGCGTTTGCGGGGCGAATGGGATTGTATCGAATAATGCGCCGCGCATAAACATAACGCGCCGCGCAAAAGCCGAGCGGCGCTCCGGGCGCTCCGGGCGCTCCGGGCGCTCCGGGCGCTCCGGGCGCTCCGGGCGCTCAGGGCGCGTCCGGCGCGGCGCGATGGCGCGGCTTGGCGCGCGTTGCGGGCGCGCCTTTCATGGGCGACCGCTATGTTATAATCGCGGGCTCTGTTAGAGCCTTGAATTCAAGGCCAATGCCGGTTCGCGGCCCGATCCCTTGGGGGCGGCGCCCTTTCGGCCGGCTTCGGCTTGGGGGTGTTTGCCCTCTCTTTCTTTGCGTCGCCGCCTTGGCGCGCCGGCGCAAGGCCGGATTTGGGCGGCCCCTTTGTTTTTCGGCGTTTGCCCCGCGTTGGCGCGTCGCTTTGAGTGTTGTTTTGATGGATTCGTCGAATTTCGCCGCCGCGCCCGCGGATTTGGTTCCCGCCGGGGCTCAAGGCGCATCGCCGCTTGAGGCGGCCCCTCGCCGTTTGGGCCCGCAAGACGCCCCCGCGCTGCCCGTTTTTTTCGAGCGTTTTTCGGGCGCGCGCGCCTCGGGCGCCCCGGGCTTGGGCGAATCGGGCGCCCCCGATCGCGCGGGCGCCGTGAACCTTCTGGGCTTGGATGACGAGAAGCTGCTGGAGTTTGTCCAAGGCATGGGGGAAAAAACCTTCCGGGCGCGCCAGCTGATGCGCTGGATCCACCAAAGCGGCTGCGACGATTTCGCCGTCATGACCGATTTGGCGAAGGCGTTTCGCGCCAAGCTCGAGGGCGTCGCCCGGGTTCGGGCGCCCGCGCTGCTGCGCGAGCAGGGATCGCGCGACGGCACGCGCAAGTGGCTGCTGGACATGGGCGGGGGCAATGCGGTGGAAACCGTCTATATTCCCGAGCAAGACCGCGGCACCTTGTGCGTGTCCTCGCAAATCGGCTGCGCCTTGGAGTGCCGCTTTTGCGCCACGGGCCGGCAGGGCTTCAACCGCAACCTCTCGGCCGCCGAGATCATCGGCCAGCTGTGGTGGGCGCACAAGCGCTTGGACTCCACCCCCAAGCAAGAGCGCAAGATTTCCAACGTGGTGCTGATGGGCATGGGCGAGCCCTTGGCCAATTACGCCAACGTCGTGACGGCTTGCCGGCTGATGCTCGACGACAACGGCTACAAGATGAGCCGCCGGCGCGTCACCGTCTCGACCTCGGGCATGGTGCCGCAGATCGACCGGCTCGCGCGCGACTGCCCCGTGGCGCTGGCGGTGTCGCTGCACGCGCCCAACGACGAGATTCGCGACAGGCTCGTGCCGCTGAACAAAAAATACCCCATGCGCGAGCTGCTCTCCGCATGTCTAAGATACTTGGAGTTCGCCCCGCGCAACTTCATCACTTTCGAGTACGTTTTGCTTTCGGGGGTCAACGACCGGCCCGAGCACATGCGCGAGCTGCTGCGCGCCGTGCGCGGCGTGCCGTGCAAGTTCAACCTGATTCCGTTCAACGATTTCGAGGGCTCGGGCTTCAAGACGCCCTCGGATGACGCCGTGGATTTCTGCCGCAAGTTCTTGCTCGACAACGGGATCATGACCACGGTCAGGCGCGCGCGCGGCGACGACATCGACGCGGCCTGCGGCCAGCTGGCGGGAAAAGTCAAGGACAAAACGGGGCGCGCCGCCGCCAAGGCCCAAGCCCCATTCGGAGCCGCTTCATGAGCATTTCGAACCGCTTCGCCGCGCGCGCGGCGGGGGGCTTGCGCGCATTCGCATGGCTCGCCGCCGCTTTTGTCGCGGCGTCTTGCACGATCTACACGTCGGCGAGGCCGGATTTGCGCGAGCAGTCGGGCACGGAGCGCCGCGCGGAGCTGGCGCAGATCAAGGCGCGCATGGCGGTGCAGTACATGAAGCAGCAGGATTTCCGGGGCGCCATGTCCGCCTCCGACGAGGCGGTCAAGGCCGACCCCGGATCCGACATGGCGTGGATGGTGCGCGCCTACGTGCGCCAAGAGCTGGGCGATCTGGCCCAAGCCGAGGCGAGCTACCGCAGGGCGCTGGGCCTCAAGCCCGGCAGCGCCGAGATCAACAACAACTTCGGCTGGTTTCTGTGCGACGGGGCCAACAGGCCGGCCGAGTCGATCGGCTATTTCGACCGCGCCTTGTCCGACCCGACCTACGCGCAGCCGCACATCGCTTACATGAACAAGGCGGTGTGCCAAGGCCGCTCGGGCGACTTGGCGGGGGCCGACGACAGCTTCCGCAAGGCCGAGACCTTGAGCCCCAACTTCGCCCCGATCTATCGGCAAAAGGCCGACCTGTATCTGGAAAACGGCGACTCCGCCACGGCGACCCAGCTGTTCAACAAGTTCCAGGAAATGGCGCCGCAGATGGGGCCGGATGACCTCTACGTGGGCTGGAAGATCGCCAACGCCCGGGGCGACACCCAAGCCGCCTACGACTACGAGGCCCAGCTGCGCACGCGCTATCCGCTTTCCAAAGCGATGAAGAAAATTTTGAACCCGTAACCGCGGGGCCGGGCGGCGTCCGCCCGGCTTGGCGAAAGCGTTTCGACCTATGACCGAAAACGACAACGACGGCAAGGCGCCGCTTGGCGCCGAAGCGGCCGCGCCCTTGGGCCAATCCGAGGGCGAGGGCGCGGGCAAGGCGGCCCGAGACGCCGCCTCGGCGGAATTGGCCCGCGTTTTGCGCGAGACGCGCGCCCATCTGGGCCTGACCTGCGCCGACGTCGCCGAAACCCTGAAGCTCAGCGTGCGGCAAATCGAGGCCATGGACAACGGCGAGTGGGACAAACTGCCCGACGCCGCGTTCGCCCGGGGCTTTTTGAAAAATTACGCCCGCCATTTGGGCGTGGCCGACCGGGCCGCGGAGTTGATCGACAAGGCGCTGCCCCCGCCGTCCTCGGGCGCCGACGGGGACAAGGTGACCTTCGAGCGGCGCTACGAGGGGCCGGAGCGCAGCTACGGCTACCTCAAATTCGTCGCATGGGCCGTCGCGGCCGTCTTCGCGATTTACGGCGTGTACGCGTGGCAGGGCAAGTCCAACGAGCTCAACGAGCGGCAAAACGAGCGCGCCATCGAGATCCCCACGCCCTCCTCGGACGCCCCGGCCTTGGGCGGCGGCAACACGGTGACCGTGCCGATCCAAGGCTTGGAGGTGACCCGCTCGGTCGAGCCGCCGCAGGCTCAAGGCGCAGGCGGCCAAACGGCCATCCCTTCGGCGCCGGGCTCCGAGCCCTCGGCCGCGCTCAACCCCGTTTTGCGCCCCGGTTCCGGCGCGGCCCCGGGCGCCTCGCCCCTTTCGCCCTCGGCTTTGGTCGTGCGCGCCAAAGCGGGCGCGCGCATCACCATCTCCGACGCGAGCGGCAAGTTTTTGCTCAACGGCCGTCTGATCGAAAACGACGAGACTTTGAGCTTCGACGGGGCCGCCCCTTTCGTTGTGTCGATTTACAACACCAACGGCACGGAAATCGACTACCGGGGCGTTTCGGCCGACGTCGCCAAAAACACTTGGAAGAACAACACGTACATGACCGTGCGCTGAGCCGCGCGGTTGCGGGCGGGATCTGCCGATCCGCCCGCGGCCCTGCGCTTGGGGCTCCCCGGGCGCGGCGCCCGCGCGTTTTTCTTTCGGCGATGTTTGGCGTTCGTTTGGCGTTCGTTTGACGCGCTCGTTGTTCACTCAATGTTCATTTGTGTTTTCGCGCGAGTTTTGCGCGGGCTCCGTCGCGCCTTGGGTTGGTCGGGCGCGGGTCGCGGCGGGGTTTGTCCTCGGGCCTCCCCTCCCCCGCTTCATTCCTTTTCCATCGCGGCGCATCGGAGCGCGGCGCGCCGCGCGCCGCCTCGGCCGGGATTCGGGATGCGAAGTTCAGCGCGGGGCGGAGCCGGTTGAGAAAGGGCGGCGATGGCTTTGCCGCAGAGAAAAAAGACGCTTCGCGTCGACGTCGGCGGGGTGCCGGTCGGCGGCGGCGCGCCGATCGCCGTGCAGTCGATGACCGACACCGACACGGCCGACGCCGAAAAAACCGCGGCCCAGATTCTGCGGCTCGTTCGGGCGGGCTCCGAGATCGTGCGCATCACGGTCAACACGCCCCAAGCGGCCTCCAAGGTCGCCGAGATCAAGCGGCGGCTGGAGGATGCGGGCTGCTTTGCGCCCTTGGTCGGCGATTTCCATTACAACGGCGACCGGCTGCTGCGCGAGCGGCCCGACTGCGCCGAGGCGCTCGCGAAATACCGCATCAACCCGGGCAACGTGTCCAAAGGCGCCAAGGGCGACGACAAGTTCCGCTTCATGGTCGAAACCGCGATCGAGCGGGGCAAGCCGATCCGCATCGGGGTGAATTGGGGCAGCCTCGATCCCGAGGTGTTGAGCCGCATGATGGACGACAACGCGGCGTCGCCCCATCCGTTGGGCTTCGCGGCGCTGCGCCGCAAAGCCTTGGCCGCCTCGGCCTTGGAAAGTGCGCAAAAGGCGGTCGAGATCGGTTTGCCGCCTGAGCGCATCGTGCTGTCGTGCAAGGTCAGCGCCCCGCAGGAGTTGATCGACGTCTACGGCGAGCTCTCGAGCCGCTGCGATTACCCGCTGCACTTGGGCCTGACCGAGGCGGGGATGGGCGTGAAGGGGATCGTCGCGTCGTCGGCGGCCTTGGCGGTCTTGCTGCAGCAAGGGATCGGCGACACCATCCGCGTCTCGCTCACGCCCGGCCCCGGGGAGGATCGAACGGGCGAGGTCAAGGTGTGCCGGGCTTTGCTGCAGTCTTTGGGGCTGCGCGCCTTTGGCCCGACCGTCGCCTCGTGCCCGGGCTGCGGGCGCACCTCGGGCGAGTTTTTCCGGGTGTTGGCGCAAAGCGTGCAAAAGAGCTTGGACGAAAAAATGGCCGTCTGGCGCGAAACCTGCCCCGGGGCGGAAAACATGTCCGTCGCCGTCATGGGCTGCGTGGTCAACGGCCCGGGCGAAAGCAAGCTCGCCGACGTGGGCGTGTCGCTTCCGGGCGCGGGCGAGCAGCCCGTCGCGCCGGTGTACGTCGCGGGCGAGCATTTCGCGACGCTCAAAGGCGACGCCATCGCCCAAGGGTTCATTCGCATCGTCGAGCGCTACGCCCTGTGCGCCTACGGCCGCGGCTCGGGCGACGAGGAGATGGAACGGTTCGTCCAAGCCGCGAGGGGCAAGGCCGCCGCCCGGGAAAAGCGCGCGGCGCCCGCGATCCCCATCCAAGCCGTCCGGCCCGATTGAGGCCGGGCCGGGCGCCTTGCGGGGCGTTTTCGGCGAGGCGGGAAAAAG
>CAJPTP010000041.1 GCA_905373555.1 uncultured Francisella sp.
AGTCAAGCGCCGCCCAAGCCGCCCTGCGCGGCCAAATGCGCGGAATTGTTGCTTCGGCTATAATCGCCCAAGCCTGCGGAATGCCGCATGGGTTGCGCAAACGCGGCGCGGCGGGGCGGGCTTTCGACTGAAGACGGCGACGAAATGGACAGATTGATCGCGATTGCGCTGATTATCGTGTATGGGGGGATGATGGGCTACGTGTGGGGCTTTTGGCGCCATCGGCCCGCCGAGCGGTATCCCCAAAAAACTGAGCTGGCGATTTTGGCCTGCGCGCTGGTTTTCCACGCCTATTGGGTGTGGTCGCCGCTGCTTCGCCACGGCATGACCGTCATGGGCTTCAGCCACGCGCTGAACCTGATCGTGTGGCTGATGCTGACGCTGTACTGCGTCGGCGGTTTTTTCTATTCCCTGCGCGGATTGCAAATTCTGCTGTACCCCTTGGCGGTGCTGGCTTTGGCCCTCGCCGCGGTTTTCCCGTCCTACGGTTTGGCGGGCTCGCCCGCGGGGGCGGCCTTGGCCATCCACGCCGGCTCGTCGTTGTTGGCCTACAGCCTTTTCGGCGTCTCGGCGCTGATCGCGGCGCTGCTGATCCGCGTCGAGGGGGATTTGCGCCGCAGGCGGAGAATGAGCAATTTGGTGAAGTTCATGCCGCCGTTGCTAAGCGTCGAGGTGGTCATGTTCGACGCCATATGGGCGGGCTTCGCCCTGCTGACGCTGTCGATCGTGACGGGGTTTTTGCAGCGCGGGGCGCAGTGGGGGGCCGCGGCGGCGCTGAGCCACAAAAACGTCTTCGCCGTTTTGTCGTGGCTGATTTACGCGGCTTTGCTGTGGTTTCGCGTGCGCCATTCTTGGCGCGGCGAGCGGGCCGCTTGGTGGGTGGTGATCGGCTTCACCAGCCTGCTGTTGGCTTATTTGGGCTCAAGGATCGTGCTGGCCTTCATTTGGGGCGCTTAAGGCGGTTGGCGCCGGATGGCCTTTTTTATTGCGCGCGCGGGGATGCCCGGCCGGCGGGCTCGCGCCTGCGCCGCCGAGCCGCTCGGGACGGCTTTGATCCCATGAGTCGGCGCCGGCCGGCGCCCGGGCTGCGCGCGGCCCCAAGGCGCCTTGCCTCGCCGCTTCCTCCTTTCCGGCCCATCCGGGCTCATCGAATTTTTCAAAATTACTTCGTTCGACTTCGACGAAGTCGGGGCTTGGCTCGTCCAAGCCTTTCGGGGCACTGTATGGACAAAAGCGGTCTGAAGAAGCTTGTGATCGCCAGTCGGGAAAGCCCGTTGGCGATGTGGCAGGCGCGCTTCGTGCGCGACGCGGCGCTCAAGGCGCTCGATGGGATCGAGGTTGAGATTCGCGGCTTTTCCACCCAAGGCGACAAGATTTTGGACAAACCCCTCGCCGCGATCGGCGGCAAGGGCTTGTTCGTCAAGGAATTGGAGCGCGCTTTGCTTGACGGGGCCGCGGATTTGGCGGTGCACTCGATGAAGGATGTGCCCATGGAGTTGCCGGAGGGCTTCGCTTTGGCGGCGACCCCGAGGCGGGCCGATCCCCGCGACGCGTTCGTCTCGCCGAGCTGCGCGTCGTTTTGGCGGTTGCCGCAAGGCGCTTGCGTGGGCACGTCTTCCTTGCGCCGCGAGGCGCAGCTTCGGCGTCTTCGGCCCGATTTGCGAGTCGAGACGCTGCGCGGCAATTTGCAAACGCGCCTGCGCAAGCTCGACGAGGGCCGGTTCGACGCCGTGGTCTTGGCGTCGGCGGGCTTGGAGCGCATGGGGTTGGCCGACCGCATCGTCGAGCGCCTCCCGACGTCGCTTTTCTTGCCCTCCGCGGGCCAAGCGGCGCTGGCCATCGAGGTTTTGAGCGCTCGAACCGAGGTTGTCGCGGCTTTGGCGGCGTTGAACGACCCTCGGACGGAAGGGCAGACCCGGGCCGAGCGCGCGTTTTGCCGGTTTTTCGGCGGCTCTTGCCGCCTGCCCATCGCGGCGCACGCGCAGACCTTGGAAAACGGGGATTTGCGCCTGCGCGGCTTCATTTCCATGCCCGACGGCTCGCAGTGGCTCGAGGCGGGGCTGGATGGGGATGCGTCGAAGCCCGAGGAGTTGGCCTTGCGCTTGGCGCAGTCCATGGGCGGGGATGGCGCCTTGGCTTTTGCCCGGCGCGTCGAGGCCGCCGCCGAGGCGCGCCAATGAAGCGCGCTTTTCCGGAGGGCACGGGCGATTCGGCGGCCCCCGCCTCGTCTTCTTCCGGCGCCATGCGCTTTTGCGGCTCGCCGCGCGCGTCTTTTGCCGAACCCGGCGCAGCGCCGGAGGGCAAGCGCGAGCCCGACGATTCCGGTTTTTTGCGCGGCGCCCTTGAGGATTGGCCGGAAAGCGCTTGGTCGGATCCCGGGCGCCGGGCCGTGCCTTTGCTGATTTCGCTGCGGCCCGCTGAGCTTTCGGGCGCGTCGCTTCATGCGGCGCGATTGGCGGGCTGGGACGTCGCCCTTTTCCCGCAGCTCAAGCTGACGGCCGACCCCGCGGCGCTGCGCCGGGCCGCCCGGGCGGCGGCTCAATGCGACGTGGTTTTCTTCTCCTCGCCGTTTGCCGCCTCCTGCGCCGCGGCAAGCGTTGCGTCGGGCGGTTTTGCCGGCAGGCTCGCGTTTGTGGGGGAGGGGACGCGCGAGGCGATTTGCCGGGCCTTGGCCCAAGCGGGCCTCGACCCTCGGCGCGCCTTGGATGGCGCCTTGAGCCCCGCAAAGGGGGATGCGGCCGACGCCGAATCCTTGCTCAAGCTGCCGTATTGGGAAAAAGCGGCCCAAGCCGCCCAAGCCGCCCAAGCCGCCCAAGCCGCCCAAGCCGGGCGGGCGGGGCGCGCGCCCGGCGCCGGGCGCAAGCCTCGGGCGCTGTCGATCGCGGGGCGCCAAGGCAAGGGCGCCTTCGCCTGCGGCGCCCGCGCCTTGGGCTGGGAGTGCGAGGAGGCCGCCGTTTATGATTCGCGGCGGGTCATAGGCGACTATGGTAAAATGATCCGCATTGCGCGTTCGCGGCAAACGGCGGCCGTTTTGGCCACTTCTTCGGCCATCGCTCGGTCGTGGGCGGAAGGGGCGTCGGCGCTCCGGGCGCTTGATTTGCCTTGCGTTGCGATCCATCCCCGCGTGTTGGCGACGCTGAGAGCCCAAGGGGCGCTCCGCTCGATCCTGTCTTCCCCGGGGGCCGAGGCGGTGGCCTTGGCCTTGGGTCAATTACGGTGAACGGACGATGAGCAAAAAAAGAAACCCGCGCGGCGGAGGCGGGTTCAAACCCGCCAACAGAAAACCACGTTCGGCCCGCAGCCTAAGCCGCAATCAGGCGGCTAAGGTTGGCGAGGGCCTGTCCCAAGGCGGGGCTTCGCCCGCGCCTTCGCATCCCCCGTTCGACACCTCATCGTCGGTTCGCCCCGGGGCCCGCAGCCCATCCAACAGGCCCGAGGCCGATCGCCTCGAGCCGATCGACTCCGGCGCCGGCTCTCGCGACGACGCTTTGGAAGATTTCGACAAGGCCAAGACCTTGTCGGATTCTTTGGCTCGGCCCGCGTCCGAGCCTCGGGGCGGGGGCGCCGAGGATCGCCTTCCCGGGGCGGAGCGCTTCTTGGGCGGGGACGCCGGCGCCATCGGCGCCGCGCCCGAGGCGCCCGAAGAGGGCGAGCCTGTCCTCGATCGCAGCCAAGGGGGCGAGACCCCGCCCGCCAAGGCCGAGGCGATCCCGGATTCCGACGCTCGCCCGGCCGACGCGGACGGCGCCCGGGATGCCGACGCCGACGCGGGCGAGGAAGGCGAAGACGAGGACAATGCGGGCGAAGTTGACGCGACCGAAGAAAACGCGACCGAAGAAAACGCGAACGAAGAAAACGCGAACGAAGAAAACGCGAACGAGCGAAAAGCGGACGAGGGCGGCATTGGCCGCGTCGAGCTGCGCTCGATGGACGAGGACGAGCTGCCGTTTGTGGAGCAGCCGTACATCCCTTTGACGATGAGCGATTTTTCGGAGGACGGGGGCGAAACCGGGCGCCCCGCCGAGCGATCGGCGAGCCGCGCCGCCCCCGGCGTGGGCGATGGGCCGGGCGCCAAGGGGGAATCGGAAAAATCGGGCGAGGAAGATTGGGGCGAATCGGTCAAGCTCGGCCAACCCGCCTTGGCCCCGTTTCGCGCGCCGGGCGGCTCGGTTCCGAAGGGCCGCGCCGGCGCCAACGCCAAGAGGCTGGTGGTCGAAGGCGGCGCCTCGGGGCAAGACGACGCGGACGGCCAAGGGGACAAAGATGATTTGGCCATCTATGAGCGCGCCCGCAAGGAATCCCGCGAAAACGCGTCCGATGAGGGCGCCTCGGCGGATTTGGGCTCGAAGCCGAAAAAAGCCGGAAAGGCCATCGTCGTTCCCCCCTTGACCACCATGTCGGCCGACGAGCTGCCTTTCGTCGAGCAACCCCATATTCCCATCACGCTTGATGAGATCGCCGCCGTCGCGGAAAGAGAGAGCTTGTCGTTTTGGGACGCGGAGGATGGCTCGCGCTTCCGGGCCGCCGAGAATTGGCGCGCCGAGGCGGAGCGCGACGCCGGCGGCGAGCCGGAGCCGGAGCCGAAACCGGGATCGGACTTTGGACCCGGTTCCGAGCCGGTTGCCGCGCCGGAAGCCGGCCATGAGCCCGATCTTGATCCCGGGCCGAGGTTCAAGGCGAGCGCGGCTCTTGAGACGGCGCAGGCCGCCTCGGCGGGATCCGGCGGCGCGGCGCAAGCCGAACAAGAATCGGCCTCGGGGGCCGTCGCCAAGCCCGAAGGCCAAACGGCCGGGGCGGCCCAAAGCCGTTGCGCGCGCCGCGCGGGCCCCGATTCGGGCCCGGGCGCGGGGCTCGAGGCGGAGGGCCCGTCGCATTCCGCGCTCGACGGCGTCGCCGGGTCCGGCGACGCCCGGGCGGCGGCGGGCAAACCGGACGCGGGCGGAAGTTCCGCGACTCGCCGCGCTTCCCCCGCAAAGCGGCGCCTCGAAAACTCGGGCGAAACGGAATCCTCCGCGGCGCCGGGCGCCGGGGATGGGCAAGGCCGCGCGGATGGCGGCGCCGGCCGGGCGCAGCGGCGCGCGGCCGATTACGGAGACACAGGATTGAGCTCAACCAACAACGCCAATTCGCCCCAACAATCTTCCGGATCGGGCAAAGCCGCTTTGTGGGTTTTGGCCATGGCGGCGGTCGCGGCCGTTGCCGCGGGGGCGGGCTACCTTTACAACGGCTCCGGCTTTGGCGTCGGAGGCCAGGGCATGGGGCGGGGGCAAGGGGGGAGCGCGGCGCTTCCGCCCGCGCAAACGCCCCTGTTCGTTGAGAACGGGCGCGCGGC
Source organism: uncultured Francisella sp. (assembly GCA_905373555.1). Lineage (GTDB taxonomy): Bacteria > Pseudomonadota > Gammaproteobacteria > Burkholderiales > Neisseriaceae > CAJPTP01. Next base: position 5,333 of record CAJPTP010000041.1, read on the forward strand.
CGATTCGGCCGCCCAAAGCGCGCTGCTCGATTCGCAAAAGGAATTGGAAGAGCGCGTCGGCGAATTGGATCGGGGGCTGCGTCAAGCCCAAGCCGATTTGCAAGGGCTGCGCGATCAAAGCGCGGAGGCCGACCCGAGGCTCGCGGCGCGCATCGACGCGAACGCCGGGCGTCTGGATGAGTTGGCCAAGCGCGTGCAAGACATGTCCTCGGCCGACGTGACGTGGCTGTTGCCGGAAATCGACTCCACGCTCGCCATCGCCACCCAGCAGCTGGTTCTCAACGGCGACGCCGCGTCCGCGGTCAACGCGCTGGATTCTTTGAGCCGGCGCCTCGACCGAGTGGACTCCCCGCAATTGCTGGGGCTGAAAAAAGCGGTCAGCGACGATTTGAGCGCCCTGCGCAAGGTCGGCGCGCTCGACGTCGTGGGCGTCGCCCTGCGCTTGGATCGTCTGCGCTCGGACGTCGACTCCCTGCCGTTGGTCATGGATGCGGAGCTGCGCCAATCCGCCGCCCCGCAGACGGAGCGCGCCGGAGCGTCGGGCGGCTGGTGGAGCGACGTGTACAGCGAGTTCAAGGAAGGCTTGAAGTCTTTGGTGGTGGTGCGCAAGATCGACAACCCCGACGCCATGATGCTTTCGCCCGACCAAGGCTCCTATATCCGCCAAAACATCAAGCTGAGGCTGCTTGACGCCCGCATCGCCCTTTTGCAGCGGCAGCATTCGCTGTACTTGGACGATCTGCGCGCGGCGCAGGTCGAAATCAACCGCTTCTACGACGTCAATTCCCAAGCCGTGCGCGATTGGCAGTCCGAGTTGGATGATTTGGGCCGGGTGAATTTCGCGGCCCCGGACATGTCCCTGATCAGCTCGAGTCTGTCCGCCGCGGCGGCGCTGCGCGCCCAAGCGGGCTTGGATGCGGGCTCGATTTTGCCCGCGCCCGAGGCCGCCGCGGGATTGGGGCAAACCTCCGCCCCGGCCGAGGCGGAGGGGAAGAGCTTGGGATCCTTGGCGGAGGCCGAAGCCGAGGCGGGCTCGCAAGCCGCGCCGGGCGCCGAGCCCGGGGCGGCTCGCCCCGAGCGCGAGGCCGAAGCCGGATCGCCGAGCGAAGCCCCGGCGCCTGCGGCCCAAAGCGGCAAGGACGCCGAGCCTCCCGCCGCCGCGCCCGAGGCCGACGGCGCGGGCGCGGCGCCCAAGATTGCGGCGCCCGAGGGGAAAAAGGCCGCCAAGCCGGGCCTCGTCGGCGCGGGGGAAAACGGCGCGGCGGCGACCGACGCGAAAGCGAACAGCCAACCCCAAGGAGGTGAATGACCATGGTCAGAGGTCTGCTGTGGTTGATCGTGTTGTTCGCCCTCGCGATCGGCTTGAGTTTTGCGACAAGCGCCCACGAAAGCACCGTTCACATCCTGATGGGCGACACGCAGTACATCATGAACTTCAACACGCTGGTCATGGGCGTGCTGACGGTTTGGTTTTTGCTGTTCTTGCTCGCGCGGTTTGCGGGATGGATCGCCAAGGCGCCCGGGGCGGTCAAACGCTTCGACGAGGAGCGCGGCTCGAAGCGCGGCGAGCGCGACCTGAACGACTTGGGCTTGGCGTATTTCGAGGGGCGCTACCAAACGGCGCAGCAAATCGCCGAGCGCATTTGCGCCAACGCGCACGCCAAGGACAAGCGCGCCTTGGCCCTGATCTTCGCCGCCAACGCCGCGGAGTTGGCCCGCGACCCGGTGGGCCGCGACAAGTACCTGATGAAGCTGAAAGACTTTCCGGAAAAGACGCAGCTGCCGCGGTATTTGCTGTTGGCCGAGGACGCGATCAATCGCCGAGATCTGGATCAAGCCGAACGTTACTTGCGCGAGGCGGACGGGATCATGCCCAACCTGACCCAAACGATGAAGCTGGATCTGCGCCGGGCTCTGCTGACCGAGGATTTGGGCCAGATCATGCGCGGGGTGAGGCGCTTAAGCAAAAACGGCGCCTTGAGCGAAAGCGAAGTCGAGACCGTCCGCGCCTTGGGCTATTCTCGCGCCATCGCCCGCTCGTCGTCTTTGAAGGAGCTGTTGGGCGTCGCGAAAAAGTTGAGCGAGGAGGAGCTGCGCTCCCCGCTTTCGGTGGGCGTGGCCAAGAAGTTTTGCGATTTGGGCTACTACGGCAAGGCCATCGACTGGGTGAAGAAGCGCTATCCGCAAAACAGACAGGATGATTTGCTGGGCGTGGCCCAGTCGGCGTTTCCCTATCTGTCCAACGGTCAGCAAAGCAAGCTGCTCGACAGCATGGAGGAGTGGCTCAAGTTCGACCCCAAAAACGACGCCTTGCTGCTGTGCTTGGGCCAGTTGGCTTACCAAAAGACTTTGTGGGGCAAAGCGCAAAGCTTCTTGGAGGCGGCCGTCAACAACAAGCCCACGATCGGCGGGCATTTGAGCTTGGCCAACGTGTACGATGAGATCGGCAAGTACGATTTGGCGCAGCGGGAGCGCGCCTTGGCTTTGAGCATCATCACCCAAGAGGAGGGGGAGGCCGCCGAGGCGGATGACGGCTCGGCGCTGCCTGCGGCGCGCGGCGACGAAAATTAGGGTGTGTTTGCTAATTCGACCGCTATAGATCCCAAAACCGAAAAAAGAGTC
>CAJPTP010000042.1 GCA_905373555.1 uncultured Francisella sp.
GGGGCCGGCGCAATGAAGGGAAGGAAATGTCGGAAGAGGGATGAGAAGAGGGGCTAAATGTCGATCGACGCCGACAAGGCGTTTTTCTCGATAAACCGGCGCCGCGGCTCAACCTCGTCGCCCATGAGGGTGACAAACACGTCATCCGCGGCGACCAAGTCGTCGACGTTCACGCGCAGCATGCGCCGAGCTTGCGGATCCATGGTGGTTTCCCACAGCTGCTCGGGGTTCATTTCGCCCAAGCCCTTGTAGCGCTGGATGTTCATGCCCTTGCGCGATTCGGCCATGAGCTTTTCCAAAAGGTCGGGGAAATAGCCCACAGGCGTTTTTTCCTCGCCCCGCGCCATCACGGCGTCCCTGCCCCACACTTCCTCGACGATGATCTTGGCCGCCTTGATCGCGGCGCAGTCGCGCCCGGCGAGGAACGCGGGGCCGATGCGCGTGACCAGCTCGTTGCCGAAAAACTTGCGGGTGATCTTCAGACCATACTCCTTGGGCGCCGCGTCCGACTCGCCCGTCGAGGCCGCCTCGGCCGTCGACGCCTCCTCAGCCGTTGCGGGGGCCTCGCCCTCGAATCCGGGATTGAGCCGGTCGCCCGCGCTTTGCGCGATCTCCTCCGCCTCCACCAGCAAATCGGGGTCGTTGGCCGCGCGCGCGATCGCCTCGGCGGCGGCTTGGGCCGACTCAAGCGAGCCGAAATCCAAATCGTCGACCTTGAACAGCGCCTGCAGCGCGGCGTAATCAATGAAGCGGCTTTCGCGGCGCGCCACCTCTTGCGCCTTGAGATAATCGCGCGCGGCGTGCATGACCCGGGCTTGGTCGATCGGGGCCCCGCCGCGCTCAAAGGACACGTCTTTGAGCGCCAACTCCAAGGCGTAATCGTCCAGCTCCGCGTCGTCTTTGAGGTAGCGCTCGTTTTTGCCCAGCTTCGCCTTGTACAAAGGCGGCTGCGCGATGTACACATGCCCGCGCTCGATGAGCTCCGGCATTTGCCGATAGAAGAACGTCAAAAGCAGGGTGCGGATGTGCGCCCCATCCACGTCGGCGTCGGTCATGATGATCACGCGGTGGTAGCGCAGCTTGGAAATGTCGAACTCTTCCTTGCCGATGCCGCAGCCCAAAGCCGTGATCAGGGCCGCCACCTCTTCGCTCGCGAGCAGCCGCTCGAAGCGGGCCTTCTCGACGTTGAGGATTTTGCCCTTCAAAGGCAGGATCGCCTGGAAGCGCCGATCGCGCCCTTGCTTGGCCGAGCCGCCCGCGGAGTCGCCCTCCACCAGGTACAGCTCGCACAGCTTGGGATCCTTTTCTTGGCAGTCGGCCAATTTTCCGGGCAAACCCAAGCCGTCGGTGACGCTCTTGCGCCGCGTGAGGTCGCGCGCCTTGCGCGACGCCTCGCGGGCGCGCGCCGCCTGCACGATCTTGTCGCAAATGACCTTGGCCTCGTTGGGGTTTTCCTCAAGGTAAATGCGCAGCGACTCGGACAGAATGTCCGCCACCAAGGGCTGAATGTCGCTGGACACCAGCTTGTCCTTGGTTTGCGAGGAAAAAGAGGGGGAGGGCAGCTTGACGCTCAGCACGCAGGTCAGGCCCTCGCGCATGTCATCGCCCGTGATCTCGACCTTGGCCTTTTTGGCGATGTCGCGCTCGTCGCAGTAGGCGTTGATCGTGCGGGTCATCGCCGCCCGAAACGCCGTGAGATGCGAGCCGCCGTCGCGCTGGGGGATGTTGTTGGTGAAACACTGCGTCACCTCGGAGAAGGTGTCGGTCCACTGCGCCGCCAACTCCACCGTCATGCCCTCGCGCGTGCCCTCGCAACAGAAGATTTTCTCGTGCAGCGGCTTGCGGTTGCGGTTGAGGTACTCCACAAAGGCCTTCAAGCCGCCCGAGGAGGGGAAGGAATCGCTGCGCCCGTCGCGCCGGTCGAGCAGCTCGATGTCGACCGAGCCGTTGAGGAAGGACAGCTCGCGCAGACGCTTGCTCAACGTCTCGTAGTCGTAATCGACCGCGCCGAAAATCTTGCGATCGGCCAAAAAGCGCACCAACGTGCCGCGTTTGCTTGACGGCCCGACCACGCGCAGCGGCGCCTTGGCGCGGCCGCGCTCGAACTCCAGCCGATGCTCCTTGCCGTCGCGCCAAATCGTGAGATTGAGCCACTCGCTAAGGGCGTTGACCACCGACACGCCCACGCCGTGCAAGCCGCCCGAGATTTTGTAATTCGACTTGTCGAATTTCCCGCCCGCGTGCAGCTCCGTCATGATGACCTCGGCCGCCGAGATGCCCTCCTCGGAGTGAATGCCCGTGGGGATGCCCCGGCCGTTGTCCTCGACGGACACGGAGTTGTCGGAATGAATCGTGACCGTCACGGCGTCGCAATAGCCCGCCAACGACTCGTCGATCGAGTTGTCCAGCACCTCGTAGACCATGTGGTGCAATCCGGTGCCGTCGCTCACGTCGCCGATGTACATGCCCGGGTTTTGGCGCACGCCGTCCAGACCCTTCAAGACATGGATGGAATCGGCCGTGTAGTTCTCAGGCGAGGCGCCTTGCGGCTCGGGGGGCCGAGCCGCGCCCTCCGAGGCGCCCGCCGCCGCGGCTGCGGAAACGGGCTCGGCGGGCGCGCCGCCGGGTTGGGCGGCGGATTCGGCTCCCAAAGCGGCTTGGCCGCTTTCAAGCTCTTTTCTTTCGGCGTCTTCGCCGCCGAGGGGCGTTTGTTTTTTGCTCATGGGGAAAATATCCTGCCCCAAGGCCCGCGCAACGGCAGGCCCGAGGCGCAACCCAAGCGGGGCTTAGGATGCGAAATAAGGCGTCACGATGCCCATGAAGCTGGGCATTTGGGGTTGGCGAACCGACAGTTTGGCGCGCGCGTCGTCGCCTTGGAGAAAAAACTCCAGCCTCACGTCGTCGCAATTTTGCGCGTTGACGAGGATCTCGCGCAGGTAATTGGCCTGAAAATTGAAGGTGAAAGACCGCCCTTGATAGGCGACGTCGATCCCATCCTCCGCCATTTCGTTTTGCTCGTTGACGCCGATCACCTTGACGATGCCGGGCGACACCTCCAGCCGCACCAGCTTTTTTTGCGCGTCGGCCACAAAGTTCGCGGCGCGATGGATGGCGCTGACCAGCTTCTCGCGCGAGGCGTCGAACGATTCGGTGACCTCGGGCGGCAGCACGGACTTGAAGTTGGGAAACTCGGCTTTGAGCAGCTTGGAGAGCATCACGTGCCCATCGAGGCGGAAGCGCGCCATCGAGTTGGTCAGCAGCTCGACCTCCAAGGGCGACTCGTCGGATGGATCCAATGCCTTCAAAAGCTCCGTGACCGTCTTGCGCGAGAGCAGCATTTGCTCGTCGTACTGCTTGCGGTAGCGGCGCCGATCGCCCAAATCGACCGTCTCGCCCAAGCTGACCGAATCCATCTCGGCCGAGGCCATGCACAGCCTGCAGCTGTCGGTCGCCACCAGCGTGAGCTCATTGCCCAAAATCTCCATGCACACGCCCGTGAAGTAAAAGCGCACCTCATTGGGCGCCACGGCGTACTGCACTTGGGAAAGCAAATTGCGAAACACGTTGCGCTTGATCGAGAACGAGGTCGCGACGCGCGCATCCTCCACGCGCATGAGCGGGAAGTCCTCGGCCGACCCCGTGCGGAAATCGAACACGCCTTTGCCCGCGCGCAGCCGCGCGACGCCCTCATCGGGGTTGTAGTCCAAAGAGCAAGCGTCGGATTCGGAATAGCTGCGGATCGTGTCGAGCAGCCGCTTGTGGTTGACGGTGAAGGACAGGGGTCGATCCGTCTCGGAATCGGGGCCGGATAAGCGGATTTCGATCTCCGTGTCCGAGCCCGTGAATTCGGAGCGACCGTCGGCAAAAGAAATCAAAACGATGTCCGAAACGGCAGGATTGATTCCCTTCTTCTCGACGACGCCCGCCACAGCCTGCAACGGTTTGGCCAAAGCGCCGCAATTGGTTTGCAGCACGAGCATATGCGATGCCCCTTCAAATGCGATTTCAGGTTCGAGCGATTCGGACTCGGAATCGACGCGGATTCGACCGATTCGGGTTCGATCGGTTGATCGGTCGCCGCGCCTGCGCAAGGGAAAAAAGCGCCCTGGCAAGCGATCCAAAGGCCGGATTATAGCGCAAGGGGGCGCGCGGCCCTGTCCAAGGCGCGGCTCTTTCCAAAACAACGCCTTTTTTATCAGTCGGATACAAATGAATGGCGGCGGGCGCCGGTCGGCCATGCGCTAAGGCCGAACGCGACCGGCGACCGGATCGCGGACAGCCGAAAACCCAAAAGCCCAACCTTCGGCCAAAAGCCGAAGAGAACGAGAGGGGAAAAGACAAAAAAAAAAGAAATATAGAAAGATAGATAAGAAATAGCAAGAAATAGAAAGAACAAGAAAGACAAACGAGTTCTGCGCGGCGAAAACCGGGGAGAAAAGAAGAGAGCCTCCGCAAGGCATGGCGCCGCGCTCTTGCGCCCAAAACAAGGCGCCTTAGCCTTGGATCGCGCTTTTCAGCACCTCGTACTCCTTGCGCGCGGCCGAGTCGGCGGCGATCAGGTTTTTGATCTTCTTTTCGGCGTGCATCACGGAGGTGTGGTGGCGATTGCCAAATTCGCCCGCGATGTTGCTTAAGCTTAGCTGCGTGAGATCCTTGGCCAAGCACATCGCCATGTGCCGCGCCTTCACGATTTTGCTTTTGCGCGAATTGCCCACGACGTCGTCGCGGCTGATCTCGTAGTAATCGCTCACGACGTCTTGGATCATGCGCACGGTGATGGGGTTGGAGGTGCGCCCGTAGCGCTGCAAAAAGACCGCCTCGGCCATCGCCATGTCGATGGGCTTGCGCAAAAAGCGGGCCCGGGCCATCAAGGTGTTCAAATCGCCCTCAAGCTCCCGCACGTTGGAGCGATGGTATTGGCTGACGTAGAAGGCCACGTCGCGGGGCAGCGCCACATGCGCCGCCTTCGCCTTTTCCATCAAAATGTCCACGCGCAGGTTCTCGTCAGGCGGCTTGATCCCGACCGTCAGGCCGCTGGCGAAGCGGGTGCGCAGCCTGTCCGTGATCTGCTCGATTTCCTGCGGCGGCCGATCCGACGTGCACACGATTTGGCCGCCCGATTGGGTGAGGCTTTCGTAAACATAGAAGAAAGCCTCCATCGACTTTTCTTTGCCAGCCAGAAATTGGATGTCGTCGACGATGATCATGTTCAAGGCGTTGTACTTTTCGTCATGCGGCTCGTAATTCCCGCGCCGGGCGCTGTTGACGAACTCCTTGACGTATTTTTCCGCGTGAACGTAATAGATCTTCATGCTTGGCCGCATGGCGAACATGCGGTTGCCGATGGCGTTGACCAAGTGGGTTTTGCCCAACCCCGTCGAGCCGTAGACGAACAGCGGGTTGTACATGGGCCGGGCGTCGGGCGAGGAGGCGAGGTTGTCGCAAATGTCCTTGCCGCAGGCGATGGGGAAGCGATTGCTCTCGCCCTCGACGAAATTCTCGAAAGTGTACTGGCGCTGCAGCTTCGTGCTCGCGTACAGGGGGTCGGACGCCGACCCGGGCTCGGATGGGCGCGACACGATCGACGGGGTCGGGAAAGGTCCGGGCGAGGCATCCCCCTTCTTCACAGGCGCAGGCGCGGCGGCGGGCTCCCGGACGACCTCCCCCGCGTCGGCCAAGGCGCGCGCGGGTCCCGGGCTTGACGGAGCCGGCGGCGCCGAATCCAATCTCGGCGCCGCCCCGGCCGCCGATCCGGGCTCGGCCCGGGCGGCGGGCGCCGCAGACGCAGGCGCCGCGCGATCGGGGCCTTGGCCAAACGCGCGCTCGGAGGGGCTCACGTAACGGCACGGGCCCGCCCCGAGCATCAGCTCCAAGGGGGGCGAATCGGGAGCGATTTCGTCGCGCATGCGGCGAATCTTGTCGTAAAACTGGGCGGCGCAGATTTTCAAGGCGAAATTGCCCGCCGCGTAGATCGCCCACTTGCCATCCGCCTCCCCCATGGTGATGCGGCCGATGAAGGGCTTGAACGTCGTGGCGGGGATTTCCGTCTCCAAACGCTCGAAACAGCGCTGGCAAAATTCTGCGATCTCCATATGCTCCTCCTCCACCGGCCGGCGATCGGCGCGCCTCAAGCGAAAAAACCGCCCTCAAAGGGCGGTGTGGGGCGCGGCTCGAACCCGGGCGCCCATTATAGGGCATGCCGGCCCCGGGCGAACCCCAAAGCGGGCCGCCTTGCCAAGGCCGCATCGCGCCCCTTGCCCGATTGGGCGGCTTTTTTAGGCAAAAACGCAACATCCGCGACCGAAGCGGGCGGGGTTTTTGTTTTGAAAAGTTGGTTTTTGGTTTTGTTTTGAAAAGGCCTTGCGCTAATATTCCGCGTTTCGATTTCAAAGACAAGGCGCGCCCGACAGGACGCGCCGTTTGCGCTTTGAGCGTCGGCATTGCGCGCGGGATCGGCGCCGCAAAGCGCTCGCCGGGCTCGGCGGGCGCGATGGGCAAGCAAGGCCGGTCGAACAACCGGATTCACGCGCATGGGCCACACAGCACAGGCGCAGGGCGTCGGCCCGGCCGGCCCCGCGCGCAACACGATCAACACAAACAAAAGCAAAAGAGACTGCCATGAAACGCACTTACCAACCCTCCAAAATCCGCCGCCAACGCACCCACGGCTTCTTGGTTCGCTCCAAGACGAAAAACGGCCGCAAGGTTCTCGCCCGCCGCCGGGCCAAGGGCCGCAAGTCGCTGTCCGTTTGACCGACGGCGCGGACGCAACCGAACCGCGGCGCGCCGGCGCCGAGCCCAAGGAATTCGGGTTCGGCAAAGAGCGCCGGCTCGCCAAGCCCGCCCAGTTTTCCGCCTGCTTCAAGGGCTCCAAGCCCGTTCGGCTGCCTTGCCTGAAACTTCACGCCATCGGCAACGGCTTGGATGGGCCGCGCTTGGGTTTGGCCGTGAGCAAAAAAACCGCGAAGCGCGCCAACGCCCGCAACTACATGAAGCGGCGCCTGCGCGAGTGGTTTCGCCTCAACCAAAGCCGCATCGGGCCGCGCGACGTGGTGATCGTGACCACCAAGCGTTTCGGCCGCGGCGAGTTTTCGCCGATCGAGGCGGCGCTGAACGCTTGGGTCGACGGCAAAACGCCGGCCCCAAGGGGCGGGCGCGGCCCTCGGAGCGAGCGCGGGGCGCAAGGCCCGCAAGCTCATCCGAGCGCCCCGCCAAGGAGCGCCCCGCCAAGCGGCCCGCTCGAAGGCGGCCGCCGCTGACTCGGCGCCGATTTTTTGCGGCGAAACGCGCGGAACGCAATCCCGGTTCCGCCGTTTGCATTTGCCCAAGACGCTTGGCTTGGATCGCCCATCGCCGCTTTTTGCGGCGCATCCCGCTTTTTGCGGCGCCGCCCGGATTTGCCCGGGCTGCGGCAAAGGCCGCTTCGACGGCGCCCAGACCCGACCCATGAACCCTCTCAAAGCGATTTTGATCGGCGCGGTCAAGTGTTACCGGACATGCATCAGCCCCATGTTTCCCCCCACCTGCCGTTACCGGCCGACGTGCTCGCAGTACGCGCTTGAAGCGCTGCAAAAGCACGGGGCGATCAAAGGAACGTGGCTGACGCTGCGCAGGCTTCTGCGCTGCCATCCCTGGGGAGGCTGCGGGTATGACCCCGTGCCCCCGCCCAAGCCGAAAACGAAATCCGCTCGCGCGCGGCAGCCGCGCTAGCCGCGGGCCGGCGCGACGGCGCCGGCGATTTGGAAAGACCCAATGGACAACAAAAACCCGCTGATCAACATCGTTCTTTTCATCGTGTTGTCGTCTTTGGTGCTGCTGGGTTGGAACTACATGTTTCCCCCGCCCCCGCCGCCCGCGGCC
>CAJPTP010000043.1 GCA_905373555.1 uncultured Francisella sp.
TCACAAGCAGCGGAACCGCGCTCTCGACGCCGCGGATGGCTTTCAGCTCGAATTGGGAATAATCGGCGCTCAATCGATCGATGACAAAATGACCCTGAGCCGGTCGGGTTCCATAGGCGTCATCCGCAGGATGAGCCAAGAACACATCATAGGCGCCCATGTCGTTTGCCTGTGGGCGAAAGTCGTAAGCGAAGCGCCCATCCGCGTCGCCGACGAGGTTCACGCTCCGCTCAAAACCTTGAGCGCGCAAGATCAAGCGCAAAGCGGCGTTGGCCGCCGGCTTTCCGTCGGCTGCGCCCGCGGCCTCCCCGGCGATGCGAATGGAGGCGTCGCCGAAAGAGACAGCGGGACTGACCGTCACGTTGCGCGCGAAATAAGGCAAAGAAGGCGCGGAAGGAGGGGGAAGAGATTTTTGCACTGTGACGGAGCGCTCAGCCCAAGCGGTTTTTCCGGCCGCGTTCGTGGCCGCGGCGCGCAGGACATAGCGCCCGTCGGGCAAACCGCCCGCATTCCACTTGGCGCTGAACGGAGGGGAAGCGAGGGAGGCGAAAAGGCTGTCGTTGGCGAACAACTCCACTTTGGCGACGCCCGAGGAGTCGACCGCATTGGCTTCCACCAAAACGTCGGAGGCAATCTCGGCGCCTTCGGCCGGCGCCGAGATGGAAACACTCGGCGCGGCGGCGTCATAAAAGACCCCCACGGCGCCGCTCAATGGGCTTTCTCCGCGGCTGTTGCGGGCGCGGGCCGTGAGAGTGATCGAACCCTCGACGGGGGCGACGCTTCCTGCGAAGTTGCCGGAAGAATCGACGGCAACGGGATCGCCCGCCGCCCGCCCATTGACGAAAATCTGCGCTTGCGAGCCCGGGGCGGCGGAACCCGCCACGGACAGCCGCGGAACGCTGACCCGAGCTCCTTCCTTGGGTTCCGTGATGACGGGCGCGGCCGGGGCGCTTAAGCCAAGGGTGAAGGGTATGCTCAGCGCCGTTTGCCCGCCGTCGCCATCCGCGACGACCACGGACAAGACATGGCCGCCATTGGGCAGTTGCGCAAAGTCAAAAAACCGTTCGAAGAAGACGGGCGCAACGCCCGCGTAAGTTTCGCCAAAAGCGTTCGCGCCGTCTATGCTGCCTTCGATGCGAGAAATGCCGGCCCGGCTTTCCGCGCGGATGGACAATGTTCCGGGTTGGCCGATGGCCGCTCCGGGCTCCAGCGGCGAGCCCGCATAGTTCACGGTGACGGCCGGCCCGTCGGCCGGCTTGAGCAGGAACTCGACCGCTTCGCTCGGTTCGCTCCTGCTGCCGTTCAGCATGGACACGACGTCGAGCGTGTTTGCCCCTTCCGAGCCGGTCGGCGCCCCGTCGATTCGAAACTTGCCGTCCGCGTCGGCCGCGCCCACTCCGACTTGCTCGCCATTCACCCGAACGGCCACGTCGGATCCCGGATAAGCGATTCCCTCCACGGTCATGGTCGGGCGATCGAGCGCCGCGCCCGAAACCGGAGACGTGATGACCGGGCGGGGCAACACGCGGAACAGAAACGGCTCGGAAGCGGCGCTTTCATTTCCCGCCGCGTCAAACGCGGAAAGGGAGACATACAAAGAGGAAACGCCCGGGGGAATCTTGACGTCTTGCGATCCGCTCAAAGGGAAGGCCAAATCTTCGTCAAAAAAAGCGTTTTCAAACGCGGCGTCGCCGGCGGCCCGCATATGAACCCGTCGAAGGCCGGACAAAGAGTCCTGCGCCGCATAGTCAACTTGAAAATCGACGCCGTTTTTCTGCGTGACGCGCTCCACCCGCGCCGTCGGCGGAGACAAATCGACGGTTGTCGCGGACGACAAATCCGACCAAATTTCCCAAGTGCCGCCGTTGTTGACGCTTCCGCGAACGCGCGCGACGTAACTCTCGCCGTCGACGGCCCCATCCGAGTAAACGTAGGAGTCGACATCCCCGACCGCCTCGTCGCGCAAGACGTCGCCTCTGAGATTTTGCGCTTGGATTTCATAGGCGTTCAACGACGGGATTTTTTGCCATCTCCAGCTTGGCGCCGCATTGGTGAACGCGGCGCTCGGGGTCGGCGCCGCAGGGGTCAAGCCGGAAATGTCCTCGAAGGAATAGTCCGCCTCTTCGTTGACCGCATACTCGCCGTTTGCGCCGGGAGTAAGGGAGATGGCCTGCCCTTGCCTCAGCATGCCCGCCCGATTGCATCCGACGGAAACAAACCGCCCCTGCGCGCCTTGCGCGCCGACCGTCGCGGAGTCGCCTCTGCTGCGGGCGTCGCTCAAATACCGATACTGCAGTTTTATTTCATTCGTTCCTTCGCTCAAAATCGCCTGAAACGTTCCCATCGGCAGGTTTGAGCCATAAAAGTACATGTTTGTCCATTGCGCGACCAATTGGCGATGGGGCGCCTGCCCAATCGTCCGGTATTGGATCTTGCCCGGCGGTTGGCCGCGGACGTCCACGCGCAAATCATCCCAAAACACATAAATCGTCTGCGGAAATTGCTCTCCCGTGAGACAGACGTTGGAATACGAGGTCGTCGGGTTGACAAATTGAATCAGCCCGTTTGTCGTGATGTAGAACTGGGTGTAGTCCACCCCGTAATAGTTGAACGCAAAGCCAATCGGGAAAGGGCCCGCCGCGCGATCGTCGCCGCTTAGGCCGGAATCGGCGGCATGCGCGAACGGCGACGCGAGCGGCAAGGAGAAAATCAAGAAAACCGCAACGAATCGCGCCCATCGGCGCAGGAACCCCATGATCGTCCCCGCAATGGATCTCGAAAAAGCAAACATGCGCATCGCCCGCATCGGCCGATCAACACAACCGGCCAATTCGGAAAACAAACGCTGAGCAAAGCGCAAAATGATTTCGGCTGTTTTCATGGCGACTCGTTTCGACTTCCCGACTCATTGGGCGAGCGCCCGTTTCACTTTCGTTGCCGAGGGCGGCGCCGGCGAATCAAGCGCCGGCCGCCCCGGTCAACCGAGACGGAGGCAAGCCGAGCCCATCGACCGCGACAACCATTGCGCCGTCGGCGAATTCAAACGGAAACTCAGGGCCGAGCCATTGGCCGCGCCCGACGCTTCCCCTCCGCCCCGCGCGGCCGCCTCCCCGACGAGCCTTCAGAGGATTCCGCCGCGCGGTTTTCAAAACTCGCCATCAAAGGCCGGGCGGCGCCGTTCGCCGTGACAACGACGCGAAACGATCCTTGCAGTTCGTTGGCCGTCAAGGCCGGAGAGACGGCGACGCCGTCCGCGCCGGTGAGCGCCGAGGCCGCAACCTTGTTTCCGTCAAAAAAGGCGGATGGGCCTTCCGCGGGCAACGAGAAGCGCACGATGACGGCGGGCCTGGGGACGCCTTGCCCATTCACCACGCGCACGGAGATGCGCTGACCGTAAGCCGCGCCGACCGCCGCGCTTTGATTGACGCCCGCAACGGGCGTCAGCTTCAGCGTGGGCGCAATCACGCTGTTGGACAAGGAAAAATCAACGCCGCCCTCCTTGCCATCAACGCTCGCGCGCGCCCGATACGATCCCGCCAAATAGTTTGCCTTGAATTCGGGGGACGCGGCATAGCCCTCTTCGTCAGTCAAGACAACGGCGCCGGGCTCGCCGTCCGCGAAACGGGCGCTCGCCCAATGAGTCGGGAAGTCGAAACGAGTCGCAACGCCCGCCGCGGGCCGCCCTGCGGAATTGAGCGCTTGAACAACCAAAGGGGAGCCAAAAGGAGCGCCGATCTGAGCCGTCTGGGCGTCGCCGGACGCCATGCGCAATGAAACGGATCCGTCCGGCCCGGGGCCGCCGCGATTGGACAACGCAAAGCCGATCGGAGCGGCGCCGCCGGTTTGCGCCTTCACGACGTAGCGCCCCGGAGCCGAATTGGCCGTCAAAGGAGGGCTGACGGCCAAACCGAATTCATCGGTCACAGACTCCGCCGCGCGTTTCCCGCCCTCAAAATAGGCGCCCGGGCCGGCGGAGGGGGCTTCAAAACGCACCGTCGCCCCGGCGAACGGCAAACCTTCGGCGCCCTCCGCGCGCGCCTGAAGCGGACGCGCGAACGGGCCATTGACCTGAGCAAACTGCCCCGAGCCCGACGCCGCCGTCAGCCTGACGGGATGAGGCGCCGCATGACGCGCCCAACTCAACTGCTCCGCCCCCATCCAACGCGCCGCATCCAAACGCAACGACTCAATGTCTTGGCGCCCCGCAAAGCCGACGTCATCCAGCAAGCCCAGCAAGTCCGCCAAACGCCGCAAAACAACGTCCCATTGCCCTTGCGACCGGCCCGCCCGGGCTGCGGCCGCCGCTTGGAGGGCCCCGTCGATTGTCTGTTGCGTTTCGGGAGCTCCGCCTTGAAGTTTCGTCAGCGCCTCGTCGACTTTCCGCGCCAAACCGTCGGCGTCGGCCACCGCGATTGGCATTGTCTTGACGTCAAGCAAGTTGGAGGATTCATCCAGCAAAAGAACCTGCTCTTGAACATCGCCCGCGGTTTGCGGCAGCGTCAACGTCATCTCGGCGGACAGGCTTTGCCCGGGCTCCGGGCTCCATGCCCATTCGACCAGCTGAGGCTCGTCGCGCGCAGGGGCGGGGGTCGCGGCGCCGTGGCCCATCCCAACGGGCAGCCGCGCGAGCGCCCTGACCTCCCGAACCGGCGCCCCGGCGTCGGCGCCGTTGCGAACGACGATGCGCAAAGGCAACTTGGAGCCCGCCAAGGCCGGGTCGGAGCGCGGCTGTGGCGCAAAATCCTTGAGTTGCCGCTCCGCATAGCCCTTCCAAAAGCTTGCAAACTCGCCGTTCATGCTTGCAATCAAATCAAAGCCCAAGACCCAAGACCGCCCCAGCCCCAAAGATCCCGCCGCGATGACGGGAACGCCGGCGTCGGCGCTTTGGGCCAAGCTTCGCGCCGAGGGCGACGCAAGCAGCAAACCGTTGAGCTTGCCGCTTGCGATCCGGGCGGTTGATTCGTTCGGGAAAACGACCGACCGCCCGGCGCCAATGGGAGGCCGGACAAAGCGAACCCCCATCGCGGTCTCCAAAAGGCGTTCCCCGGCCTCGGAGCCCGAAGACTCGGGGAAAGCGTCGACGATCAAAGTTGCGCCTCGAAGCTCGGCCGCGCGGATTTCCGCGACGTCCTGTTCGTCAAGCTTGCCGGCGCCGCCATGCAGCCACAGCGTGTTGCTCGAGCCGCCGCGCTGCTCGAAACGCCACTCCTCGGCCGTCGTGACCGTTTTGAGCGACCGCGCGCGGCCGTCGAGGGCCGCGCGCGCCGCTTGAGCCCGCTCCTTTTCGCAGGCGGCCTGTTCCGTCGGCGCAGCCGAGGGGCAGGACACAAGCATCAGCGCCAAAGTTTGGGATGGCAGCGACTGCGTGATCTCAACCGCATTGGTTGAATCGGGCAAGACCGTCAACCCCAGCAAAGCGCTGTTGTTGGAAAAATCGGGGTCGGAGGCGGCCGCCCCGACGCTCACGGGCCAAGCAACGCCGCCGCCCGCGCCGTCGGCGGCGCGATCCGCCTTGACGCCGAGAGTCAGCGCCGCGCTTTGGTCTTTGGCAAGGCCGCCGATTGACCACACCCCGTCGGCATATTCGCCAACGCCGGCGACGACGCTTTGCAAGGAAAGGCCCAAGGGCAAGGCGACTTGGGCCGTGACGCCGCGCGCTTCGTCTTCGCCCAAATTGCGCACGGAGACTTCCACGCTTGCGGTTTCATTCCCGCGCAGTTGCGGCCTGTCCGTTTTGATGGCTATGGAAACATCCGCGGCGCCGTCGGGCGCGTTCGCAACGGGCCTGCGTTTGGCGATCATGTAGCCGGCGGCGTTGGCGCCCGGGGCCAGCTCAATGCCCTTGATGAAGCCCGGCCCCGACGTTCCGCCTGCGCCGCCCGCCGCAAAGGCGCCGTCGATCCACCCGTCGACGGGCTCCGCCTCGAGCCGGTAAACTCCGGGATCCAACCCCGTGAAACTGAAAGCGCCGAGAGAATCCGTGTGGGCTTGGCGCAAAATATTCCGACCGCCGGAATCCACCCCTTTGAGAATGACGCCCAAATTGCCCTCGGGCGGCTCATCCCTCTCCCGAACCCCGTTGCCGTTGGCGTCGCGCCAAGCGCCGCCCGACAAGACCGCGCCAAGGTTTGGGGCAAACTCCAATATGTAATCGCCCGCGGCGTTGCAGTCGAACACGCGCAAAAAATGAGACCAACTCAAGTCGGCGTTTTGAGTCTTGGACAGCCAGAAATTTCGGGGCGACAAAACCTTGCCGTCGCTGCGCACCACGCGCGCCAAGGTTTTTTTGCCGTCAAAGGGATCCGGAAGTTTGACGTGGGCCAAATTGGCGGAATAGGGAAAGGACAACCGAAGCTTGTCATCCGAGATTTTGGTCAAAATCGCTTGGCTTGAAACGTCAAGCGCATCGGCGTCGGCCCCGTCGGAGCCGTACACTCGGTAGCCGTCGCCGGTGTCGACCAAGAAGTCGGGCTCATCGTCATGGCCGGGCAGATCAACCAACACATCCCGCTCCAGCTTGCGCGCGCGCGTTTCCTTGACGAGCGAGGAGACGGCGCCGCCCAAAGAGTCCGAATGGCTGAAATCGGCCTTGAAATCCACGAAACGCCCCGCAAGCGAAGCCTCCATGACCCAACGGCCCGCCTTGGCCTTCCCGGGAGGAATATCGCCCAAGTCCAACAGCCAGCTCTTGCCCCGCATGTCGTTGCCGACATACCCGCCCAAGATGCGGAAGTCGATCGGCAGACCTTGGCGGTTGTCCACAATCTTGGCTTGGGCCGAATCGATCACGGTTTTTGCGGAAACGCCGGCGCCGACATTGGACACTCGAACGCCCAGCGTGAAAGGCTCAGAGGGTTCGACCTCCAAAGTCAGCGGGTCGTCGGCGTAAACATCGGTCGGCAGAAAATAATCCAGCTCAAGAAGAGGCTGGGGAAGAACAACCACGTAATCGGGCGCCACGTCCACCGCGGCTTACCGCCCGTTGAGGGCGTAGCTGATTTTGGCCCCAATGTAGTACAGTCGGCCGTTGGCTTCCCCGCCGCCCGCGCCTTGCGAAGGAATAATCAGCCAATGGATATCCGCAGTGGTTTTGCCGCTCAGGACGCCCCCATCCAAGCCGCTGACGCCTTCCATTCTGTCAATTCGATAAAAAAAGTCGGCGCCGACCCGATCCGGATCGTTCGTCGCGACCACCGGCCGTTGGTCTTGATCCATGAACTCAAGCTCGACTTTGAGGTCGGTCAGGCTGTCTTCCAAGCCATTGCGGACAATCATGTGGGCGTCAAAAGCTTGGCGCTCTAGCGGGAGCTTTTGCTCGATGACGATCTTGACCTCGGCGCAAACGGATTCCTGCGCGCGCAGCTGAAAAGGAAACATCAGCCCAAGCAGCGCAATCAACGCCAACGGCAAGCATCGGCCGGCTCGTCGGAAAAACGCGCTTTTCTTCCCGCTGTCCTTGCGCATCGCTCTCTTCCTTTGAGGAAACCCGGCCCCGACGAGCCGAACCGGCGCGAATCGAACCGCGATGACCAAGTCAATCCGACGAACGATTGAGATCGGCGCCGAATTCGCTCCGCTGAAAAGAAGAACATTGGTTGTGTTTCCATGTTAACGTTATAGATTAATGAACATTAAGTCAATGCATAATTGAAGGAAGGCGGGGTCAATCTGTACATTTTTTGCAACAATGGCAAATCCAGGGCGTGTTTGCTCATTCGACCGCTAT
>CAJPTP010000044.1 GCA_905373555.1 uncultured Francisella sp.
GCTTGGAGCCGAGCGCGGGGGAAGCCGGGAGGGGAGAGGGAAAAATTGGCTCGGCGCGCCGATCGCGGATCCTATTCGACTTTTTTCGTTTGGCTCGGCTCCAAGCCGCCCGGTTCTTTCCTTTCGCGCCCGTTTTCCGTTTCCGCGGCGTTTGGGGGCGCGTCGGGGGTTTCGCCTCCGCTTGCGCGTTTTGCAAGGTTCTCCGCGCCAAGCTTCGACGCCTCGGGCTCGGGGGCGAAAACCTCAAAATCCGTGTGGCCCAAGCCCGCCAAAGCGGCTTCTTCGGCCGCGCCCAATGCGGGATGGCGCGCTGAATCGGGAAGCGCGTTCAAGACGGGCCGCTGCGCCGTTTGAGCGGAAGGGCGGTCGGGCGGCTCGGCGCCGCCGTTTTGGGGCGCCGTCTCCGCGCCCAAGCCTTCGGGCTCGGGGGCAGCGGCGGCGCCCGGCGCCAAGCGCGGGCGTCTTGGCGCCGAAACCGGGGGTTGAGTGGCGGGCGATCGGCTCGCTCCGGCCCGGGCCGGAGCGCCCGACGCCCGGATCGAGGCGCCCAAGGCGGCTTGGCCCCCGACGCCCGAGGCCATCCCGGATTCGACGCCGGTTTCGCCGCTGAATCCGGGACTGCGGGAGGGCGGGCAAGGGATCGTCGGCGCCGGCGCGCCGATCGGCGCATCCGGGATCGGGGCGTCGGACCGCGCCTCGCCGATGGCTTCGGGTTGGGGCCGGGCGCCAAGAGGGGCCTCGGCCGCCCCCGACGTTCCGGCTTGGCCCGCCGCCTCCGCGCCCATTTCGATCAGCCTGCGTTTGAAATTCGCCGCCTGGGCGTGGTAGAAGGGCGCGGGGCTCACTTGGCCGGAGATCGCCGAGGACACGAGGCAGGACACCAAGACCCAAAACAGCATGGGCTGGGCGCCCGTCATTTCCATCATGATGACGGCCGAGGATATCGGCGATTGGGTGGCCCCCGCCAAAAAGGCGGCCATGGACATCAGCGCCAGCATGGTCGGCGGCATGCCGAGGGCTTGCGCGACCCACCCCAGCTCCGAGGCGATGGCCGCCCCGATGGAGAGGCATGGCGAAAAGATGCCGCCCGGGATTCCCGACCAATAGGACATGACGGTCGCGGCGAACTTGGCCGGGCCAATCCCGGGTTGGGGCCGGTCGACGCCCAGCAGCGCGTCGGCGCCCAACGCATAACCCGTGCCGTAAGTCGCGCCGCCGTAGGCGCAGCCCAAGCCCGCCAAAGCCAGGCCCAGCAATCCCGCCGTCGCAATGGGGCGGCGCCGGGCCCGCTCGCGCCATTTGCCCTGCGGCAGGAAGCCCGCGAAGCCTTTGCCCAAAAGCCGCGCAAACAGACCGCCCATCAGGCCGTCGATCACCCCGATCAGCAGCGCGAAGGCGATGAGGTTGCTCGGCTGCGGGGCGTCGCCGAAAGTGGGAAAGTGATGGTTGTTGCCATCCAAGGCGATCAAAAAGAAGCCCGAGGCCAAAATCCCGAGCATCACGTTGCGGCTCCAGCGTATGCCGCGGCCGCGGCCAAGCTCCTCGATGGCGAAGATCAGCCCCGCCAGGGGGGCGTTGAAGGCGGCGGCCATGCCGCCTGCGGCGCCTGCGATCATCATGTCCTGTTCGTCGAAGCGAGCGAAGGTCAGGCGCTTTTTCTCGCACCACAGCCCCCAGGCGCGCATCACGGCGCCGCCGACCTGAACGGACGGCCCCTCGCGCCCGATCGAGGCGCCCAAAACCATCCCCGCGAACGCGAAGGGGATTTTCAGCAGCGTGCGCGGCAGGCTCAACAGCCGATCGCGCGCCGAGGGGCCATCGACCGACAAAGCGCAGATGACCTGCGGGATGCCGCTTCCCGCCGCGAAGGGGGCGAAGGCGCGCGTGAGCCACGCCAGCGCCATCAAGCCCAACGGCAGCGTCAAAAAAGCCAGCCAGGGGCGGTTCGCGTACAGCGCGGCGTTGAGCCCGATCGCCCAATCGGCGAGCTTCGCGAAGCCCAAGGACACGCACGCCACGGCCAAGGCGCCGATCAGCAGCATCGCGAAATCCGCCGTGCGCATCGACAGCCGCGCCGTTTGCCTTCTTTTGTCGCGCAACGCCTTCGACGCTTGGGCCAATCGCGCCATCAACTCTTTCATGCTTTCTTTCGGGCTCGACGCCCCCTCCTGCGCCGAATTGTACAAGACAAAGACGCCTTCCAAGTCGCGCGAAGGCCGCGCCGCCGTTTGGCCGACCGCCGATTGATGTTCGATTGAACCGCGCCGCCCGGGGAAAATTTCGGCCGCCGCTTCCGGCGATGAGGTTGGATTCATGCGCTTGCCCAAGTTCCAAGGGCGTCGGGAAAGCGCCCCGGCGCTCGGATGGGGGGAAAAAAAGAGAAGAGGAAGCGAAGAGGGGAAGGGGGAAGCGGCGAGCGAACAGGGGAAGAAGACAAGGAGCGAAGGAAGGCAAGGAGCGAAGGAAGGCAAGAGGGGATGATGTCGGGCGCTGCGGCGCCCCTTGGCTTCGGTTCCCGACAAAAACGGCAACGGGCTTGGCCCTTGAGTCCGATGCGCGGCCCATTCAAGCCCATTGCGCGCAAGGCGGCCCGTCGCGGCGCATTTGGGGCCCGTTTTTTTTGGGGCGCGCGGCCCAAAGGCAATAAAATGGCCGGTAACGCGGCGCAAAACCGGCGCCTTGCGCTTGGGGGGGGAGCGGCCGAGTTTGCCCCATGATTGGGCCGGGCTTTGTTTTTGCCCCCGCAGGCTTCACGGGGCGAGGAAAGCGCGACGCCCGGGCGGTCTCGGGGCCCGAGCCCCCAATCGGAAGCGCGGCCGCGGCCGCGGGCCGCGCTTCGATGAGTCGAGCCGTCGAGGCGAAGCGGAATCAAAAGATCGAAAAGAAAGCGCAATGGGAAAAAAACACGACAAGCGCGGCCGGGGCGCCCCGGCCATCCGCCGCGCCAAGGGCAAGGGGCCGGCCGAATGGGATGTTGAGAAGATCGGGCGGCTGGCCGATTTGATGGAATCGGCGCTCAAGCGCCTCGACGCGTGGCTGCCGCCTGAGTCTTTGCAGCCCGATTGGGGCAAATCGATCGCGTTTCGCTGGCGCAACGCGGGCGGGGTGGGGTTTTTGGAATCGCTGCCTCATCCCCATTCCTTTTCGGCGTCGTTGTTGCGCTCCGTCGACGTCCAAGCGCAGAAGCTCATCGCCAACACCGAGCGCTTTTTGCGCGGGCTGCCCGCGAACAACGTCTTGCTCACGGGCGCCCGGGGCACCGGCAAGTCCTCTTTGGTGAAAAGCCTGCTGCATGAGTACGCCAAGGACGGCCTGCGCATGATCGAGGTCGATCGCAACGACTTGGCGACGCTGCCGCAGCTGCTGGCGATGCTGGAGGGCCGGAGCGAAAAGTTCATCGTCTTTTGCGACGATTTGTCCTTCGACGCGGGAGACGACGCCTACAAGGCGCTCAAGACGGCGTTGGACGGCGGCTTGTCGGTGCGCTGCGAGAACGTTTTGGTGTACGCCACATCCAACAGGCGGCATCTGATGCCCGAGTTTTTCGGCGACAACAACCCCGCGACGGGGGCGCCCGGCGAAGAGATCCATCCCAACGAGGCGATCGAGGAGCGGGTCGCTTTGTCCGACCGCTTCGGCCTGTGGCTCAGCTTCTACCCCTTCGGCCAGGACGATTATCTGGCGGCCGCCCGCTCATGGGTCGAGCAGGCGGGGTTGGCGTTTGGCGACGACGCCCGCGCCGCCGCCTTGCTGTGGGCGCAAACCCGCGGCAACCGCTCGGGGCGCGTGGCCTACCAATTCGCCTGCGATTGGGTGGGAACCCAAGCCGCGGCGCAGAGGCGCAACGCCTGAAGCCGAAGGGCCGGGCGCGCGCCTTAGAATGCCGACTCAAAGCTTCGGGCCCGGTGCGCCTTGAAGGCCGCAAAGCCGAGGCGGAAAGAAAAACAAACACAACAAGAACAATCGAAGGCGGCGAAAACCGCAAAGCAAAACGGGAGGGAAGCGCCATGGCGCAAACACACCGGCGAGGACAACCATGAGCGAAAAAGCGTTGAACGAGCATCATTACGGGGTGTTCGGCAAATCGACCAAAAGGGGTTGGGTCTTGGTCGCGACGGCTGTTGCGGCCGCATTCGCGGTGTATTGGCTGTTGCCGTACAAAGACTCGACGCCCCACGGAGTGATCATCAACAAAGGCATGGCGCTGTTGACGTTCGTCGCGGTGCTGTGGCTGACCGAGGCCGTGCACATCACGGTCACCGCTTTGCTGGTGCCCGTTTTGGCGATGCTCATCGGCATGCCCATGAAAGACCCCAAGACGGGCGAGATGGTCGCGATGAGCATGGAAAAGGCGATGTCCGGGTTTTCCGACCCGATCATCTTCCTGTTTTTCGGCGGCTTTGCCTTGGCCACCGCCCTGCACATCCAAAAGATCGACCAAAAGATCGCCACGTGGCTGGTGGGCTTGGCGGGCGGCCACATGGGCCGGGCCGTGGTGATGCTGTGCGTCGTGACCGCGCTGCTGTCGATGTGGATCTCCAACACCGCCACCGCGGCGATGATGCTGCCTTTGGCGCTGGGCATGTTCAGCAGCTTGGATCCCGAAAAGGATCGGCCGACGTTCGTGTTCGTGCTGCTGGGCATCGCGTATTCGGCGAGCATCGGCGGCTTGGGCACCGTGGTGGGCTCGCCGCCCAACGGCATCGCCGCGCGCGCCTTGAAGTTGGATTTCTACGGCTGGATGAAAATCGGCCTGCCGATGATGCTGTGCATCTTCCCTTTGATGCTGATCGTGCTGTACTGGACGCTGAAGCCCAAACTCAACCGCAAGGTGGAGCTGAGCTTGGAGCCCATCCCGTGGAATCCCACGCGCGTCGCGACCATGGCGCTGTTCGTCGCGACCGCCCTGTGCTGGATGTTCAGCAAAAAAATCGGCCTCGCTTTGGGCGTCCAGAGCCCCGATTCGTGGATCGCCTTGGTCGCGGCCGCCTCGATCGTGATTTTGGGTTTGGCGACGTGGAAGGAAATCGCGGTCAACACCGATTGGGGCGTGCTGCTGCTGTTCGGCGGCGGCTTGACCCTCAGCGCCATTTTGAGCGACTCGCAGGTGTTCAAGTACGTCGGCCAAGACGTCGCGGGCTTGATCGGCTCCGCCCCGCCCATCGTGATCATCGCGGTGCTCGCGGTGTTCATCATCCTGCTCACTGAGTTCACCTCCAACACCGCCTCTGCGGCGCTGTTGGTGCCCGTGTTCGCGCAAATCGCGCCCGCCTTGCGCATGCCGCCCGAGGCTCTGGTGCTGTTGATCGGCATCGGCTCCTCCTGCGCCTTCATGCTGCCCGTCGCGACCCCGCCCAACGCCGTGGTGTTCGGCACGGGCTTGATCAAGCAGTCGGAGATGATGAAGGCGGGCGTGGGCTTGGGGCTGATGTGCGCCGCGCTGCTGGTGGCCATGGGCATGATTTTGCTGCCTTGACCCGGAAGCCTCGCCAAAGACGCATGGATTTGAGGCAAAAGGCGTTGACGGCTTGACGGATGCCCGCAGGCCGCCGGGAACAAAGCCGGACGGCGGAAAATTGAAACCGGCGGGGGCCGCGTTCAATCCTGATCCTGCGCGTTGTTGACAACAGCAATTGCAGATCATCGAAGGATTGGGCGCGCCCCGCGCCGGAAAAGCCCGCGTTGCGCGCAAAGTGACAAAATGAAGGCAGGTCTGTTTCGGAGGAAACGGTGAAAAAAGAGCGCCAAATGAAACCGGCGTCGCGCAATCGGCCGCTTTCCCCGCAGCCCGGAAAGGCGCGGCCAGCAGGAATTCTTGCCGCCGCATCGGGGGCTTGGATCTCCCTTCAGGAGAAATGGGCTTTCCCCTCTTAATCCTTTCAAAAAAATGGCGAAAATCGCGCGGTGAGAGGAGCGCGCGCTTTTTGCCGTTTTTCTTA
Organism: uncultured Francisella sp.; assembly: GCA_905373555.1. Taxonomy (GTDB): domain Bacteria; phylum Pseudomonadota; class Gammaproteobacteria; order Burkholderiales; family Neisseriaceae; genus CAJPTP01. The sequence goes on from CAJPTP010000044.1 coordinate 5,940, forward strand.
ACAATATTCTATTATCGAATAGTGAATTTAATCCATGAAGAATAAAATAATTTCATATATTAAAAATACATTTTTAAATGTGGTTGTTTTATTGCTGTGGTTCCTTGTTTTATATTTAACTGTGATTGATACGTTTCTGTTTATGGCGGGATGCAGCATATGGATAATTCTTTTATTATTATTTATTATATTTGTTTCAGGCAAATTGGCAACGCTTATTTATTATAGAGATGGCTATGAAAAGGATGTTGTTAAAGTCAATTTAAATGAAGAAGAACAGGAAGCTAAAAAATAAGGGGATGTATGCGAGAAGTGTTGATGTAAAAAACGCCATGAAGTCATGACACAACCGCTTCTCAGACTGTCGTGTTGCGCAAGCTCGAAGAAAAGCGATCCGAACCTTCAAAGGTCGCTTGAGAACTTTTCTTTCGATCTTTCAAAACCAAAGCAAACAACTACGACAGGAGAGGGCGTCAACACTTCTCGCATGCTTTTCCTTTCAAAATGGCGCAGATGAACAATAAAACTCATCCAAGAGCGCGGCTTGTTCACGAGGGGAGTTGGGGAGGGGCGTCGAATCCTCTTCCGCCCGTCCGCAGGCTCCGCGGGCAATGGCGCAGAACGGTCGCGAAGGGGCCGGCGTCTCATGGTTTCGTTGTGTTTTCGCGCGCTGTCGCAAAGAGCGATTATGTCATTGAACGTGGGGTGACCATTTATGGACTTACTGGTTAAAGCTTGCGGATGTCGCTCCGATTTTTTGATTATGGCCAGTGTGGTGCTATTGCAAGATGCGTTTTACATTGGTTCGTTTCTTGTGGCATGGAGATTTTTATCAGAGACAAAAAAGTATTTATTAAAGCTCAAGTATAAATATTTTGGATCTAGAAGAAAACCAGAAAGCGCATTAAATAAAGAAGACGACAAAAGCTAGGGCGCGCATGCTATTTCATCCCACCGGCCGGGAACAAGGCCAAGCGGATTGGATCAAATTGTCATCGTTTCTATTTTGATTTAGTTGAAACTCAAAAGGATGCGACTTGGGCTTGAGCTAAACAGACAGTTCTTTCCCCAAGAGAAATAGGGTGTGTTTCTAGGGTGTGTTTGTTAATTCATTTTGGCGGCTTTCCTTTCCGAAGACAAACTTTTTTTTCGTTCTTTTTGAGCCACTGCCGTTCACTCAACCAAGAGTTTTAACCAAGCCTAGGAGCAAGCAGGGTCACAAAGGCAGCAAACATCGAAACGGTTTTGGCGTATCCGGTTGAGACGCCTCGCGCTTTCTTGATCCTTTCAAAATCGTTCTCGATTAGGCGCCGCTCTTGGTCAATGTGCTTGTCGATTATCTTGGGTTTCTGGCTGTTATTGCGGGAGGCGTGCTCCGTGATCCATCACTTAACCGCCGCAAACCGCTCAATGACTGAGCCGGCGTATCCTTTGTCGCCCAAGAAATCACGTTGACCGCGCTCTTCGGCGTCATGCTTGCCGGCTTTGGGCTGATATTTCTCTTCTGCAATTTGGATCAGATTGCGGGTCTCCTTTGAATCGCGGACATTGCCCGCTGTGACGGTGAAGTCGAGCGGGTTTCCGCGCCGTCGGCCATCATGCGCATCTTGTGTTGTCGGGCAGCCGGCCGTTTTGCCGATGCTCCGGTTTCCGCCCTTGGCTCCCG
>CAJPTP010000045.1 GCA_905373555.1 uncultured Francisella sp.
CGCAGGAGAAGCCAACGCCCATCCGGATTCCTGCGCCCAAAAGCTTTTCGACGACGGGTTGGCCCAATTCGCCCGCGCGTACGACGGCTACTTCGAAGCGTTGCATGGCGATGACTCCAGAAACGAGGAGGAATACGAGACGCTTCGGCGCCTTTACGGGCAAACGGTTGACCAAGCGCGAAGCTGAATCCGGTCGCCGACCAAGCGCATCTCCGGGCGGCCCAAAGCCGCGCGGGGCCGAAAGCCGGCCGGGCGCAAAACCAAACGATCGCGTGTATAATCGACAATTCGCTTTTTGGCCCCCTTGGGCCGGCGCCAATTCGGAACAGTAGCTCAGTCGGTTAGAGCAGGGGACTCATAATCCCTTGGTCGCAGGTTCAAGTCCTGCCTGTTCCACCATTTTTTCTCCCCAAGACTCCGAAAAGCTTCGGCTTTCGGTTTGGAGGCTCTCGGGGAGCCTTGGCCGGATCCTCCGGCCTTTTTGTTTGCCCCGACCGTTTGTTTGCTTGGGTTTTCCGCAAGGCGACGATTGGCAATCAACCGATTTGCGCCGGGCAATGAGCTGCGCTCTCCTTTTTTGATCCTCAGCCGCAACATTTCGCGCCGCTCTTGGCTTCGAGCCTTGCCTTTTCCCCACCCCACCCCCCGCTGCGGCGCTCGCCCATCGTTTGACGGGTTTGCCGGCCATGCGCCGGAGCCGATACGCTGTTGCAAGACAAAAAAAAGGGGGAAGTTAGCGAGAAGTGTTGATGCCCTCTCCTGTCGGAGTTGTTTGCGCAGGTGTTGAAAAATCAAAAGAAAAGCTCTCAAGCGACCATTGAAGATCCGGATTGCTTTTATTCGACTTGCGCAACACGACAGCCGGAGAAGCAGTCGCCCCATGATTTCAAAGTGTTTTTTTTATCAACACTTCTCGCAGACTTCCCTAAAAAAAAACGGCTTCGCCAACACCGAAGCGGGTTGAGAAGCCGTTTAAGCGCCCCGGGATTCATCGGAAACCGGCGGGCTTGACCGCCCCCGCGAGCCAAGCCCGCCTTGGCGCAAGCGAAGGGCGCGAGGCTACATGCAAAGCTTGCCGTCGGTCAGCCCCGAGGCGATCGTGTCGACGTTGTACTTGAACATTTTTTCGTAAGTGTCGGCCGGCCCCTTTTCCAAAGACAGGGAATCGGAGTACAGCGACGCCGAGCAAACCGTCGCGCCCGCCTCCTTCGCCAATTTGCGCAGCGCCTTGCCATCCTTGAAGCCTTCCAAGAACACCACCTTCACGCCATCCTTCTTCATTTCGTCGGAAAGCTTGGCCATGCGTTTGGCCGAAACGGACGAATCGAGGGTTCCGGCGGGAGCCTTGAAGCTTAAGCCGTATTGGCCGCCCATATAGGAAAACGCCTCGTGGGCCGTCACCACCGCGCGCCTGTCCTTCGCGATGGGCTCAAAAGCCTTGCGCGCGTATTGATCCAAGCCATCCAACTTTTTGAGGTAAGCATCCAAATTTTTGGCGTAAACCTCCCGGTTCGCGGGATCGATTTGAGCCAAGCCGTCCGCCACGTTTTTGGCGTAGGTCTTCATCAAAACGGGACTGCCCCACACATGCGGATCCATTCCGCCCTCGTGGTGGTGATGATGCGCATGACCCTCATGGTCATGTCCCTCATGGTCATGATCCTCATGCCCGCTGCCTTTTTCGCCGTCGTACCCGCGGCCGGACTCTTCATGCTCATGCTCGCCCTCCTCCAACGCCATCGGAACGATGCCTTTGGTTCCGACCACAACGGGGATCTTGGCAGATTCGGCGGCTCGGGTGAGATCCGCGGGCTCCAAGCCCAAGCCGTTCACAAACACCGCTTGGGCGCCTTTCATGGCTTTGACGTTGCCCGGCGCCAAAACAAATGCATGGGGATCTTTGTCCCGACCCATTAAGGTCGTCACCTCAACCTCCCCGCCGCCGATTTGGCGCACCACGTCCTCCATGACGCTGAAGCTCGCGACCACCTTGGGGCCTTGCGCCGCCGCGACGGACGCCGCCGCTGCGGCCAAGGCGAAAAGAACGGCCTTTGTTTTCATGCGCTGCGCTGACATTGACTATCCTTTGGGAATGACCCATTCAACGATCGAAACGATCGAACGAAAAAAAACACAAAAAAAAAGCAATATTCGTTCTTTAATAAACGAATAAAAATATAAACATAACAATCCCCCTGCCTTGGAAACGCATGCCGCAGAATCGGGGCGCAAGGAGCCATGCCCCGACCCGGAACGGCGCGGAGCGATCCGGCCAAGCCGGGCGCTGGGCTTAGCGCCGGCGCAGCGCCCCGCCCGACGTTCCGAAAGGCAGCGACAAAAGGCATAGAACTGAAGCGGCCAAAATCACGGACGGGCCCGAAGGCAAATCGGCGTGGTAGGACGCAAGCAGCCCCGCATAACCGGAAATCAAGGCGAAGACGATGGCCAAAGCCAAAGTCCCCTCCAAACTGCGCGCCCACAGCTTCGCCGCAATCGCGGGCAGCATCATCATGCCCACGCTTAGCAATGTGCCGAGCGTCTGAAAGCCCGCGACCAAATTCAAAATCACCGTGACTTGGAAAACGCCGTGCCACAGCCACCCGCGGCCGCCCACGGATTTGAGGAACCCGGGATCCGCGCTTTCCATCGCCAAAGGCCGGTATATCAGCGCCAAAGCGCAGATCGAGAGCGTGGAGCTCGCGGCGACCATCAACAGCGATTGGTTGTCCACCGCCAACAGCGAGCCAAACAGCAAGCCGTCCAAATCCACCGCCACGCCGCCCCAGCTGACCATGGCCACGCCCAAAGCCAAGGAGGTCAGATAGAACACGGTCATGGTCGCGTCTTCCCGCAAGGCCGTGAGCCTGTCCGCGGCGACCGAGCCCAAGGCCACGACGCATCCCGCCGCGAGGGCGCCCGCCCCCATCGCCCAAGGCTGCAGCCCCGCGAGCAAATAGGCGGCGGCGACCCCGGGCAAAATCGCGTGGCCCAAGGCGTCGCCCATCAAACTCATCCGGCGCATGACCAAGAACACGCCGATCGGCGCCGAGGACAGCGACACGCAAAAAATCGCGGCCAAGGCCGTTCTCATGAAGGCGTAATCGACAAACGGCGCAATCAGGAAATCGCAAGCCGACCCCATCTATCCCCGCCCTTTCCGGTCTTGGCCCGCGCCCAGCCACAGCAAGCGCAGGTTTTCATCCGTCATCGTTTCGGGCGCCGGGCCAAACAACGGCGCCCGACCTTGGGCCATGAGCAAGGCGTCGTCGTAACGATCCCGCGCCGCCGCCAAGTCGTGGGTCACGACGATCGCCGATTTGCCTTCGGCGCGCAGAGCCGCCAAGACATCCAGCATGCGATTCGTCGTCTCGCGATCCACCGCAGCGAACGGCTCATCCAAGACCATGCATGGGCATCGCTGCGCGAGCATGCGGGCAAACAGCAGGCGTTGGAACTGCCCGCCGCTCAACTCGCCGATGCGGCGCTTTTCCAAGCCGCCCAGCCCCATCGTTCGCAGCGCCTTTTCCGCGGCGCGCCGAAGCTCCGCGCCCACGCCTTTGAAAAACCCGACCTCGCGCCACAGCCCCATCGCGACGAACTCCAAGGCGCGCAAAGGAAGCGCGCGATCCACGCGGGCCGCTTGGGGCATGTAGGCGACGTCCGCCGGGGCGCAGCCCGCGAAGCGCACGGCGCCCGCCGAAGGCTTGATCTCCCCGATCAGGCATTTAGCCAGCGTCGACTTGCCCGAGCCGTTGGGGCCGCACACGGCGCACAGCCGCCCGCCCTCGAAGCGCGCGGTCAACCCGGAAAAAACGTCGCCTTGGCCATAGCCCGCGGCGACGCCTTCAAGCTCTATGCTCAAGCCCTGCCCAGAAAGTAAGCCGCCCATATCGCCGCCGTCAGCGCCGAGGCGATCGCCAACCTTTGCGCCGCGCTCGCCAAAAACAATGACCTCATATTTTTCACGCGCGAGGAATTAGCCCGCGCCTCCCGTCGTTCCGCGCCGAACGATACATTGTTACAACCGCGTGACGCAAATAATACAATATATCATCCGCTGCGATCAACCCCTCAGCGCCTTCGGTGCGCCGCGCCGTTGCCCTAGATGCGCGCGTCGAGCGGCTCAAGGCGATGGCAATGGGGGGGGGGAAAAAAACGCCCAAGCGGCGCTTGGGCGTGGTTGGGAGCATTCAATACCGCTCGTCGTTGTCGTTGAGGAAAATTTTCAGCGTGTCGCTGCGCAGCGGGTGGCGAAGCTTGCGCAGCGCCTTGGCCTCGATTTGCCGAATGCGCTCGCGGGTGACGTCGAACTGCTTGCCCACCTCCTCAAGCGTGTGGTCGGTGTTCATCTCGATGCCGAAGCGCATGCGCAGCACCTTGGCCTCGCGCTCGGAGAGCGTGTCCAAGGCTTCCTTGGTGACCGACTTGAGGCTGGAGTACATGGCCATTTGGCTGGGAGACACGGTCGAGGTGTCTTCCAGGAAATCGCCCATATGGCTGTCGTCGTCATCCCCCACCGGGTTTTCCATCGATAAAGGCTCTTTGGCGATGCGCGCGATGCGCCGAATCTTTTCCTCGGGCATGCCCATCAGCTCCGAAAGCTCCTTGGGCTCGGGCTCGACCCCGTGCTGCTGGATGTATTGCCGCGTGCAGCGGTTGATCTTGTTGATGGTCTCGATCATGTGCACGGGAATGCGGATGATGCGGGCCTGATCGGCGATGGAGCGCGTGATCGCTTGGCGTATCCACCACGTGGCGTAGGTCGAGAACTTATAGCCCCTGCGGTAGTCAAACTTATCCACCGCCTTCATCAAGCCGATGTTGCCCTCTTGAATCAGATCCAAGAAGCTCATGCCGCGGTTGACGTAGCGCTTGGCGATGGAAATGACCAAGCGCAGATTCGCCCGAATCATTTCCTGCTTGGCCAAGCCGGATTCTTTCTCGTTGGCGTCGAGTTTGCGGTTGAGCTTCTTGAGCTGATCGATCGTGAGATACGAGCTGTCCTCGATTTCGCGCAAGCCGCCCTGCTTTTCCAAAATCAGGTGGCGGTTGACCTTCAGCTCGCCGCTCCATTTCTCGCCCGCTTCGATCTCGCGGCGAAGCCACTCGGGGTCGGTTTGGCGCCCGATGAAGCTCGCGACGAATCGATCGCGCGGCATGCCCGCGGTTTCGCAGCAAATGTCGCGCACGCCGCGCTCAAGCTCGCGCGCCTTGCGCGTCTTGCCCCGCAAGTCCTCGCACACCAGCGCGATGAACTTCGAGGTGAACCTGGCGAGATACAGATCGTCGGCGATCAGCTGCCGACGCTTGGAGTAAGAACCGATGGCCTTTTTGGCGCTTTTGTCGATCGGGCCCGCCGACACCGGGGTGCTGGGCATGCGCGCCACCGCCTGATCCTCAACGCCGTTGCCCGTGAGCATCCGCTCCAGCTCGGCGTCGATGTCGGGCACCACGCCCTTTTGCTTCATCGTCTCCAAGGCCGCCATCATGGCCTCGTAGTTGTCCTCCATGCGGGCGAGCATGACGTCGAACTTGGAGCGCAAAGCGACCAAGTCTTTGCCCTCGCTTTTCTTGCCCTTGCCCGTTTTGGCGGCCTTGGCGGCGGCGCGGCCGCCGCCCGCCTTGCCGCCCTCATCCTCCTCGTCGTCCTCGTCGGACTCCTCGTCTTCCTCGTCGGAGGCCACCCCGTCGATCGGAGCCGATTCATCGTCGGAGACGTCGTCCTCAAGCTCTTCGTCGGCGGACTCGACGTCCTTGACGTTGTCCTCGCTGATGTCGGCGACGGCCTCCTCTTCCTCCTCGGCGTCGGCGATCGCCTGAGCCTCGGCGGCTCTTTCGTCGTTCTCCTCGCGCTCCAACTCCTCCAGCGTCGGGTAAATGTCCTCGACATACTCGGTCACGGGCGTGTCGCCGGCCTTGATGGAGCGGAACATCCGCATGATTTCCTGAAGCGACGTCGGGCACAGGGTCAATACCTGCACGAGGCTGCGCATGGAGGAGATGATGTTCTTGGCGATGCGCTTCTCGTCTTCTTTGTGCAGCAGCTCGACCTGACCCATTTCTCGCATGTACATGCGAATGGGGTCGGTGGTGCGGCCAAACTCGGCGTCGTCCATTTTGCGGACGGTTTCTTCCAAGTCCTCGGCCGAATCCTCGTCGGAAACGTTCTCCGCCACCTCTTCGTTGTTGAGGAAAATCTCGGACTCCGCAGCCTCTTCGACCACCTTGATGTTGCTGCGCTCGAACATGCCGTAGATGCTCTCGATTTCCTCGGCGTCGGCCTGCCTGTTTTCGGGCAAATTGTCGTTGATCTCGGCGATGGTGACGTAGCCGCGCTCGCGGCCCGTGGCCAGCAAGGCTTGGAAGCGCTTGAGCAACTCGATCTGGCTGCTTTTGGTCCGGTCGTGGCCGATTTTGGCCGCAGCCGCGCCCGGGGCGGCCGCCGCGCCGGCTTTGGCCGTCGAGGCGGGGGAAACGGAAACGCGCGCCAAGGCCGGGACTGAGGCCGTGGCGCCCGAAGCTTTGGGGCTTGAAACTTTGGCGGCGGCGCTTTGCGGCTTAACGGCGCCCGCGGCCGACTTCGCGCCCGCCCCATCCTTGGGCCGGGGCTTAACCGATGCGGAGCTTGCGGCGGCAGAGCCTGCGGCAGTCTTGGCCGAGCGCGAGCCCGAGCGCGATTTTTTCGCGCCCGCGCCCGCGGCCGCAGACGCGGCCGCGGAGCCGGGCTTGGCGATCTCGGATGCCGCCGAGGTCGTCGATGCGGGCGCGGAAGACGCGGGCGCGGGCGCGGATGACGCGGTTGAAGAAGCGGGGAGTTCGCTTGTCTGCGCCTTGGGGCGGCGCGCGCCCGAGCGCGATTTTTTCGGCGCGCTTGGCGCAGCGCCGGATTTCGTCTCCGCGGACTCAACCAAACCCGCCGACGCCTTGGGCTTGCTCGCCGGCGCGACCGATTGACTCGTCGACGGCGAGACGACGGGCTTCGCGGCGGCCGCCCCCGTCGCTGCGGCCGCAACGTCAGCAACAGCCGCATTCGCCTTTGGGCGGCGCGCGCCCGAGCGCGACTTTTTCGGCGCGCTTGGCGCGGCGCCGGATTTCGTCTCCGCGGACTCAACCAAGCCCGCCGACGCCTTGGGCTCGCTCGCCGGCGCGACCGATTGACTCGCCGACGGCAAGACGACGGGCTTCGCGGCGGCCGCCCCCATCGCTGCGGCCGCAACGTCAGCAACGGCCGCATTCGCCTTTGGGCGACGCGCGCCCGAGCGCGACTTTTTCGGCGCGCTTGGCGCGGCGCCGGGTTTCGTCTCCGCGGACTCAACCAAGCCCGCCGACGCCTTGGGCTTGCTCGCCGCCGAGCCCGCTTTCTTGGCCGACGGCGCGGCGACGGGCTTCGCGGCGGCCGCCCCCGTCGCTGCGGCAGCAACATCCGCAACGGCCGCAATGTCAGCAACGGCCTTTGGGCGACGCGCGCCCGAACGCGGCTTTTTCGGCGCGCTTGGCGCGGCGCCGGATTTCGTCTCCGCGGACTCAACCAAG
>CAJPTP010000046.1 GCA_905373555.1 uncultured Francisella sp.
TCTTGCCGCCCGCCTTCAGCGCCGCTTCGCCGCTGAAGTAGACCTTGTGGTTGTCGCCCAAGTCGGAGCCCGCCATGTTCTGGTGCTTGACGGTGGCGACGCCCCTGCGGATCTCGGCGCGCTGGACGTTGCGCACGTAGCGCAGCATGCCCTCGTCGCCGAAGTAGCCGTCGGCCAAAACGTCGGTGGACAAAGCGGCGGTGTGGTACGTCGGCAGCGTGATCAGGTGGTGGAAGATGCCCGCCTGCTTCGCGGCGTCTTTCTGGAAGGTGCGGATCTTTTCGTCCGCCGCCTTGCACAGCTCGGTGTCGTCGTACTTCTCGTTCATCAGATCGTCGCGGTTGTAGGCGGACAGATCCTTGCCCTCTTTCTTCCAAGCGTCGAAGACCTGCTGGCGGAAGTTCAGCGTCCAGTTGAACGAGGGGCTGTTGTTGTAAACCAGCTTGGCGTTGGGCACTTCCTTGCGGATGCGGTCGATCATGCCCTTGATTTGTTGGATATGGGGTTTCTCGGTCTCAATCCAGATCAAGTCGGCGCCGTGCTGCAGGCTGTACACGCAGTCCATGACGACGCGGTCTTCGCCCGTGCCCTTGCGGAATTGGAACAGGTTGGTGGGCAATCTCTTGGGCCGCATGAGCTTGCCGTTGTTGGCCACGATCACGTCGCCTTGCTTGGCCTGGTCGGCGGTGACCTCCTCCCAGTCCAGGTAAGAGTTGTAACGGTCGCCGATGTCGCCCTTTTCCTTGACGATCGCAAGCTGCTTGGTCAAGCCGGCGCCCAAGGAGTCGGTGCGCGCCACGATGACGCCGTCCTCGACGCCGAGCTCCAAGAACGCGTAGCGAATCGCGTTGATGCGGGCGACGAAGTCGTCGTTGGGGATGGTGACCTTGCCGTCTTGGTGGCCGCATTGCTTCTCGTCGGCGACTTGGTTCTCGATTTGCAAGGCGCAGGCGCCCGCCTCGATCATCTTCTTGGCCAGCAGGTAAGTGGCCTCGACGTTGCCGAAGCCCGCGTCGATGTCGGCGATGATGGGCACAACGTGCGTCTCGAAGTTGTCGATCTTGCCGAGGATCTCTTTCTCTTTGGCCGAGTCTTTGGCTTCGCGGGCTTTGTCAAGCTGCGTGAAGAGCATGTCCAATTCGCGGGCGTCGGCTTGGCGCAGGAAGGTGTAAATTTCCTCGACCAGATCGGGCACCGAGGTCTTCTCGTGCATCGATTGGTCGGGCAGGGGGCCAAACTCGGAGCGCATGCCCGCAACCATCCAGCCGGACAGATAGATGTAGTGCTTTTTGGTGGTCTTTTGGCGCTTTTTGGCGGAGATCATCGCCTGCTGAGCGATAAAGCCGTGCCAGCAACCCAAGGACTGCGTGTAGTTGGCGGGATCTTTGTCGTATGCCGCCATGTCCTGACGCATGATCTTGGCGCAGTAACGAGCGATGTCCAGGCCCGTTTGAAAGCGGTTTTCCAGCCGCATGCGGGCGGCGTATTCGGGCGATATGCCTTTCCACCCCGACCCCTGCGCGTCGATTACGCCTTTGAGCCTGCTGACTTCCTCTTGATATGACATTGCCTATTTCCTCATGGTTGGCTGCTCGGGCCGGCTGCGTGCGGAGCCGGCTTCGTGGGCTGATCTTTCGCTGCGCCGTGACGCAAGCGCAAAAGATTTAATCATATTCGGGCAATTTTTCAAAACTTTTTTGCGATGCAAAATCGACGCAACCCCAAACGGCGACTAGAAATTTTTTCTTTTTTGACTTGGCGAAGCCGGCGCGGATTCGCTCATGCCCGGCGCATTTCAGCCATTTGCTCCTGAATTTTGTCATTAATCTCCTTGTTTCCTCGTTTCAAAAAAATAACGCGCCCCCTTGGCGGCGAACATGGACGGCTCGCGGCGGCGCAATCGAGCGGTTAATATATTGAATAAATTGGTCGGCTTTGCTTCGACTCCTTTCTCTTTCCCCGCCCCGCGCAAACAACGCGCGCCGCGCGCATCGCTCAGATTCGCCGCTTCGGCGGCGGTTGAGTTCCGCCGCTTGCGCTCTTTTCCGGTTGAAGAAAAAAGGAGAAGAATGTTGGCAAGTGTGTGTGGTGTGCGCGTGTGGGAGGGGGTGAGAGCAGGCGCGTCAGAGGAAGGGCGCGCTTGGCGCGAAGCGGTCTCTGTCACGGTTTGGCTCATTCCTCAAACAGCGCTATCGCCCGTCGGCTCATTTCTTCGATGTTTGTTGCGGTTTTATCCAATGCCTTGATGTGCGCGGGCATGGCGACTTGTGAATTCGTCCGCCTTTAAGCGGAGGGGCGTAGCGCCGGTCGATTGTCAATTGGCGGGTTGATGCGTGTGTATGGCAGGCGCGGAAGCGAACGGTGGAGTCGGTTCATCTGCGCGATGTTCAGTTTCGACACTCTCCGGCGCCGGAGGTTAATATCATGCTGGGGCGGGTTGTGTTATTTCAGGTGAGCTGATTTAGGCTTACCCCGAAAAATCAATGACATTCTTGTTTTTGCTGTTGTTTCAATTGAGCTTCCGGAACGAAGCTCATCTACGCAACGTGTTCAATGGACCGGAAATGGAGCGCGCCTTTTGTTCACTTTAGAGTTTTTGGGGGTGTGTTTGCTAATTCAGCTGAACTGATTGAAGCCTTTCACGAAAGGCCCATATTCAATTCTTTTGGAAAAGTATGCGAGAAGTGTTGACGCCCTCTCCTGTCGTAGTTGTTTGCGTTGGTGTTGAGAGATCGAAAGAAAAATTCTCAAGCGACCTTTGAAGGTTCGGATTGCTTTCCTTTGAGCTTGCGCAACACGACAGCAGGAGAAGCAGTTGCGCCATGACTTCATAGTGTTTTTTTTATCAACACTTCTCGCATACTTCCCCATTCTTTTTTCGCGGAAAAGCGCGTTGGCCGATTTGGCGGTTGCCCTTTGAGTCAACTCGCTTTGATTCAATTTGTCTTGTTCTTGGCTTGGGGGTTCGCCCGGACATTTGCTGTCTGGGGCGACCGGTTTGGCGTCGGCTTGGCGCCGCAGAAACGTGGAAACAGCGGAGATGAGTGATATGCGCAAGTCCATCCAAGCGGCGCCGGATTTGGGTCAAGTGTTCACGGGCGCCCCTGTCGCCGATTACATGGTTTCTTTGTTTGATCTCCCTTTGCAGGCCAAAGTGATGGATCCATGCTTCGGCGGCGGAGTTTTTTTGGATGCCTTGGAGTCAAAAGGTTTTTCGAACGTGACGGCCTGCGAGTTGGATGCGGAGCTTTACGAAAGCAATAAGGGCAAATATCCGAAGTACAGATTGCTGAACAAAGATTTTCTGTCTTATTGCAAAAGCAAAGTCTATGATGGAATCGTTATGAATCCGCCTTATATCCGCCATGAAAAAATAGACGATTTGAGCGGTTACGGGATCACAAAGGAAAAACTGCGCCGTCAAGCGATTTTTGCAGGTCTGCCCAAATTGGCCAATTTGTACATGTACTTCATTGTCAAGGCAATAGATCTGCTTGATGAGGGCGGGCAATTGGTCGTTGTTTTTCCAGGCAGCTGGATGAAGTCGAAAACCGGCCGGATATTCGAGGGCTTGATGTTGTCGAATTGCGCGGTGGAAAGAAAGATCCATGTTCGCGGCGACGTCTTTGCAAGGGATGCCTTTGTCGAAGCGGTGATTCTCAAGCTGGTCAAAGGAAATAATGGCGCGCCTGCGCAGGAGGAAAGGATTGAATCGAGCGGTGGGGCAATAACCCGGGCGCAAGCGGAAGAAAGCCGGCGTTTTGTCTCTTTTCCCCTTCCTTTCTCGCAATTGGCGTCCATAAGAAGAGGTTTGACGACGGGATGCAACGAAATGTACATCAACCCGGATTTGGAGGAGGAGGGAAACGAGGCTTGCTTCAGGCGCATCATTTCCTCCCCGAAATCCATAACAGGGTACAGCGCCGACACTGCGCGATTGGACAGACTTTTTTTCCCTTACGAAGAGAGCATGACCCCCAAGGCCATCGAGTACATCGAATCATGGAAAAAGAGGATTTTCCAAGAAAAAAAGCCCAAGGCGTTGTACGACGGCGCCGGCAAGAAAAACAATTGGTACGAGCTGCGAGAAACGAATGGAGCGGGGATCCTGTTCAGCTATTTTGTTCGCAGCGACATGAAATTCATCATGAATGATTTGGACGCCGCCGTTCGCGATAATTTCTACATCATTAAGCCAAAGATTGACAAATGGGTTTTGTTTGCCTTGCTGAACAACTATTTCACGTATTGCCAATTGGAGGAGAACGGCAAACGTTATGGCGCCGGACTGTTGAAAATACAAACCTATGATTTCGAGAATCTCACTTTTCCCGATTGCGAGAAGTTTTTCCTTCGCGACAAGCAACGGCTGATTGATTTAGGAAAACGATTGGTTCGCTTCGGCCGCCGTTCCGATATCGAAGAAATCACCAAGGTTTTGTCTCGGTACAGCTCCACAAGTTACGGCGCGATTGCTCGGCGTTATGAGCTTGCGAAGGCCAAGAGATTGGAGGTGGGCTGAATGGGCGCAAAAGTTGTGAGTTTGTTTTCAGGCGGAGGCGGATTTGATCTGGGCTTTGTCGCGGAGGGATACGAAGTCATTTGGGCCATCGACAACAACAAAGACGCGGCGAATACTTACAGGAAAAACATCGGCTCCCAAATTGTTTGCGAGGATGTCAACAAGATTCCCATCGAGTCCATCCCGCAAGCCGATGTGGTGATTGGCGGCCCTCCCTGCCAATCGTTTTCGTTGGCGGGAAACAGAAACACCGAGGACGAACGCGGCAGGTTGATCTGGAAATATATTCAAATCATTGAGCATGTTCAACCCCAAGCTTTTGTTTTTGAGAATGTTCAGGGGTTGCTTTCCGCGAAAAACTCATCCGGGGAAAAGATCATCGGGTTGTTGAAATCCGCTTTTCGCAAGATCGGCTACACGGTTGGGCAACAGGTTTTGAACGCTGCGGATTACGGCGTTCCGCAAAGGCGGAAAAGGGTCATCATCGTCGGTTTAAGAGATCAATTCGTTCCTTTTGTGTTTCCGAAACCGACACATGGCGATCGAGAAAAAAAATTGAAGCCTTACGTCAGCGTCGAGGAGGCATTGGGCGATCTGCCGGCTGCGATCGACGACGAAAACGGTTGGGTTGAATGCATTGAGCCGCCTCGAAACGAATATCAACGGCTCATGAGGCGCTCAAGCAAAATCACCGAGCATTTTCGGCAAAAAATGAGCGAACTGGACGAATACATCGTCAAACATGTCAAGCCGGGGGGAAATTACATGGATATCCCGACCGATGTTCGATCCGCCAGAATTCGAAGATTGCAAGAAGAGGGCGGCCATACCGCCTGCTATGGCAGGCTGGCCCCCGACAAGCCCTCCTACACCATCAACACTTATTTCAATCGCCCAAATGTCGGGTGCAACATTCATTACAAAGCAAACAGATTGATCACCGTCAGGGAAGCATTGAGGCTGCAGTCTTTCCCGGACGATTACGAAATCGCATCGAGCAGCAAAAAGGGAAAAAATTTAATTGTCGGAAACGCGGTTCCGCCGATTTTGGCAGGAGTCATTGCCAAGGCTCTGAAACCCTATATTGCGGGAACTTGAAAATGTGGATTTCGTATTCTGATTCCGAAGTCAAACAGTTTCACCCAATTTGCGAGCGCGCCTTGAAACTTGCTTTGGCGCTGATCGGCAAAGAAAAGGAATACGCCGTGTTGCACCACCAAAGCGCAGGATCCCTAGAAATGGATTACGCTGTTCAAAACAAGGCAACAGGCAAGTACCTTTGCGTTGTGGAGGTGAAGAGGAGCCCGGCGATGTTCATAGCGCCAGGTACCAATTTCAAGCGATGTCCTATGTTCAGATGAATGCAGGTCAAGTTGAGCAGCCTTTTTATATTTTGACAAATTTGGAATACGCATACGCATTTCGGTATGAAGCCGGCCGTCCCCGAGTTTTTCAACAAATTCTCGAGCTTGGGCTTCGTAAAATTGGAGATTTTTCAAATGATAAAGAAGAAGATTTTGTTAAAAAATTAGCATTGTATTTTAAGACCAATCTTAGTGATTTTATAGATAATAAATATCGATATCTTCTAACTCTGGAAGAGTTGTCAAAACACATGGATCAAATAAAAAACAATACCAAAAAATGGAAAACAAGCCTTGCAATTATTCTTTATGAATATATCAGGGGTGCTTTTTGCTTTATAAAGAGGAATGATTTAAAAGACATAAGATTATTCAACAACGACGTTGAAAGAATCTGCTCGGAAGCGGCCAGAGTTAACTTTAAGGAAATATTTGATTACTCAGATGAATTATTTGATAGAGATTAATTTGTAGATAATGAGATGCTGATTGATTTGTTTGATTTCGGCAAGAAAAGCGTCAACGCCGATGCTGTGGCGGAACTGCTTCAATCCATTGTTTCAAATGGTCGCGAGCATGAAGGGGAGGTGCCCACAGATCCGGAACTGGCAAGAGCTGTTGCGGAATTGGCAAAACATTGTGGCGGCGAATTGTCCAACACGGACGCTGTTTGTGATCCCGCAGCAGGAAGCGGTAATTTATTGAGCGCCGCCGTTTCCGTTTATCGCCTTGTTCCAAGTCAAGTTATTGCCAACGATATCAACGATAGATTGCTCGAAATACTATCGCTTAAGATTGGGCTTGAGTTTGCGGGAATAATTAGTAAAGAAAATACGATTGCAATTTCCCACAGAAATGTGACTGATCTGAACAAAGGTTTTTTTTTTAAACGTAAAAGTTGTTTTGCTGAATCCGCCCTTTTCCGCTGGCATAAACTGTATCTCAAGAAAACAACCTTTTTACAAAAAGATCAAGGAGATTACCGGAAAAAACGCCATGACCGACGTCGGTCAGATGCCTTTGGAGCCGGTCTTTCTTGAATTGATGACTGAACTTGTCCGACCCGGTTCAATTGTTTCATGTGTTTTTCCCAAAACCCATTTGATGGGGCGGGGGCCTGAATCGAGGGCAATAAGAAGGATGTTGCTCAACAAATTTGGCTTGTGTTTGATCTTTGTCTACCCGGGGGAGGAGCTCTTTGACAGAGTGACCAAAGACACATGCATCGTAGTTGGAAAAGCAAGGCGATCTGTGGGTTCGATTGAAGTCGTCTCGAGTTGCGACATAATTGCCAATCTGAATTTCCATAGGTTGACCGAGGAGCTGGGCAAAGGCATTTCGGATGATTTTGCCCCGCTTGTTCCCGGGGTTGTCGCAAGGAGAGTTCCTGTTGGAGATCTTTCCGCCGCAACGAATGATGGTTGGAGAATGCTAAACGGTGAGATGTGGGAGGCGGCAGGATTTGTTGACGATTATTTTCGCGATTCGAACCGTTTTTGTAGGTTGTCCAAACTGAAATGTGAGTTGAAGCGCGGAAGAGTTGGGAATAAAGGCGGGAGCGATATTTTGTTTTGGGAAAGTTTGCGAGAAG
>CAJPTP010000047.1 GCA_905373555.1 uncultured Francisella sp.
AGAAAAAAGGACAAAAGGGGAAATTGAGGAAAGGCGCGCAGGCGCGCGGCGGCGCCGGAAGCCTAAACGGACGGCCTGCCCGTCGCGACCACGCTTTGGCCGTCGTGGAAAACCAGGTAGTTTTCGGGCCAACGCAGGGCCGCCAGACGCCGCAGGCGCGGCTTGAAGCTCTTGCTGCCCTCAAAGCCCGCCCAAAAGTCGTCCGTCTGCGCCAAGCCCAGCAAGGCTTGGACAAACCGATCGGGTTGGGATCGGGCCGCTTGGGCCGAGACCTCGGCCGCGGACGCGCCCCACGCCGAAACGATCCCCCTGGGCCCGCCTTTGCCCGCGCCTTGGGGGCGGCGCGCCATCGAGATTTGGGCGCGCAGCAGGCTCAAAGCCGCCGCGCGGGCGATGGGATCGGCGCCGCGCGCGGCGGCGTCGATCCCCGCGGATTCCCTTGCGCCGGCCTCAAGCCCGTCTTGCCCGGGCGCCCCTTGGCCGCCCGAGGGCCGGGATGCGCCGCGCGCCCCCGCGCCCGGGCGGCCGCGCTCGCGCGCCCAAGCCCGATCCAAGGTTTCCCGGGGATGGTCGAAGCCCGCGCGCTGCAGGGAATTCAAAAGGCAGCGGCGCCAATAGTCCAAGCGCTCCTTCCACAGGGCGCCGATGGAATAGTCCACGCAAAACACGTTGCGCTTGGGGCCGAACCAGCTCTCGGGCGGCGCTTGGAAAAAATCCTCCGAAGCGGGCGAATACCCCCAGCTGCGCCAATAGTGGCCCACGATCACGGGCGTGTCGTCAAAATAGCCGTCCCACCACGGGGCGCGCTCGGTGAAGCGCCAGCTGCCCGCGGCGAAGAAACGCCGCTTGGCCGGCCGCTCCACCCCGCACAGCACCGCCTTGACGGAATGGTCTTGGCTTTGGCGCAGGTAGAACCGGCGCACCCCCTCCAGCTCGGGCATGTCAAAGGCCCGGTCGGCCTTGCGCGCCTCGTGCAGCGGCTTTTGCCGCAAGTAATCCTTCAGCCATGGCGCGCCGCGCATGCCGGCTTCCAGCTCCGCGTCGCAGCGCTCGGAGCAGGGCTTGGCGGCGATCTCGCCGCTGCGCTCGATGCGCGCGATCTTGTCGCTTAGCCACGCGGCGTGAACGATGCGCAGGTCGTCTCGGCGCAGCGCCAAGGGCATCGTCGAGAAAAACGCCTCCATTTCCGCGCGCTCGTCGGCGGAAACGGCCGTCATGCCCAAAAACTTCTCGCGGTCGCGCTCCAAGCGCGATCCGCCGAAATACCATCCCGACCCCTCCTTGGGGTCGTTCATCAAAATGTTGAGCTCGTGATTGCCCATGCAATACATCGCCCGGCCGCGGCGCGCCCAATCGCGAACCAAGCGCGCCACCTGCAGGCTTTGCCCGCCCCTGTCGACCAAATCGCCCACGAACACGGGCATGCGGCCTTGGGGATGGTTCCCTTCGTCGTCATAGCCCAACGCCAAGAGCAAGCGGCGCAGGGCGTCGTACTCCCCATGGACGTCGCCCACGACATCCAGCGGGCCGTCGGGCAAACGGCCGATCAAGCCGCCAAAGGCGGCGCGAGGCGCCGCCGACGCGGCGGGCAATGCTTCCATGCGCAATGCGCCTTCCTGCGCGCGAGGCGCGCCAACCAAACTCCGGCTTGGGGCCGGCCCAACGAAATCCCCCCCCCATCCGAGCCCCTTCCGCAGCCTCTGCGCCTCTTTGGCGCCGAGCGGCCGGCAGGTTCGCCCGGATCGGCCGGGATCGGCCCAAAAGGCCCCATCCGCCGAGATTCGGCGGCCGGCGCGGCGCCTTGCCGCTCGGCGTGCCCGGCCTGATTTTCGGGGGATCAGCGGTACCGCTCGAGCAGCTCGGGGCGAAGGGCGAACAACATTTTAATCGCCTGCGTCGTTTCCTTCACGTCGTGGACGCGAATGACGCTCGCCCCGCGCGCCGCAGCGTCCAAGGCAATGGCGACGCTGCCGCCCAGACGGCGCTTGGGAACGGGCTCGCCGTCGACGTCGCCGATGACGGTTTTGCGCGAGGCGCCGATCAAAATCGGCAGATTCTCCTCCCAAGCCCGCCCGTCGGTCGCGCGCAACAGCGCAATGTTGTGATCCTTGTTCTTGCCAAAGCCGATCCCGGGATCAAGCATGAGCCGCTCGCGCTCGATCCCGGCCGCGACGCAGGCTTCGACCCGGGCGCGCAAAAAGCCGTACACCTCTTGCGCGACGTCGACATACGACGGGGCCTTTTGCATGTTCTCGGGCTGGCCTTGCATGTGCATCAGGCAAATCCCCGCCTCGGGGTGGCGCGCGAGCGTCTCGACGGCGCCTTGGGCCGTGAGCGCCTCGATGTCGTTGACGCAATCGCACAGCCCCTCGCCCAAAACGCGCTCCATCACGGGCGTTCGGCGCGTGTCGACGCTCACGGGAATGTCCCAAGTTTTGAGCTCGCGCAGGATGCCTTCGATGCGGCGAAACTCCTCTTCGGGATCCACCCCCCGGGAGTTGGGCCGCGACGACTCGCCGCCCACGTCGATGATTTTCGCGCCATCCTTGACCATGCGCTCGGCTCGATCCAGCGAATCCTTCAGGCTCATCCCATAATCGCCGCCGTCGGAAAAGGAATCGGGGGTCGCGTTGATGATGCCCATCACCCACGGGCCATCCTTGAAATCGACCGTTTTGCCGCCGCAGCGCCAAGTCATCGCCATGTCCGTTCTCCCAAGGGGCCTTGCCCCCTGCGCGATTGCGCGGGGGCAAGGCCCCCGCTTTCGGGCCGCGGGCTTGGATCCCGCCCCGAGCGCAAACAATAAAGAAAAGGGGATGTATGCGAGAAGTGTTGATATAAAAACACTATGAAATCATGGCACAACTGCTTCCCCGGCTGTCGTGTTGCACCAGCTTGAAGAAAAGCAATCCAGACCTTCAAGGGTCACTTGAGAGCTTTTCTTTTGATTTTTCAACACCGGCGAAAACAACTCCGACAGGAGACAGGAGAGGGCATCAACACTTCTCGCTAACTTCCCCAAAGAAAAACAAAGAAAACACAAAATACAACGACAACGCGGCCGCCGCAAGAAAACGCAAGAATCGGTCCGCGCCCCGGGCGCCAATCTTCGCCGATCATCCAACAAAACAGACGGCAGGCGCAGGCAAGGCAAAACGGCGGCGAAAAACCGCCGCGCCCCGACATCAGCCCGACCCGGGCAAGCGCCGAAAAACGCGCATGACGGAAGAGCCGGCGCAAAAAGCGCGCCCCGCCGGGCGAGGCGCGCGAAGAGGGAGCGGCGGGGGAAAAAAGAGGGGCCATCCGGCGCGCCGCGCCGGGATGCGGCTCGAAGCCCCCCCGTCCGCCGGGCTCGGCTCTTTGCACCAACGGCTTGAGCCTGATTCCGGCCCGGCGCCGCCCCGATTCCGGCCGCTTGCCCCTCGCGCCCTCGGCAACGCCCCGATCATTGGATTCATCCTCGATCGACAACGCCGCAAAGCGGCGAAGCCGGCACAGAGCGGAAAGATATACCCAAACCTTGGGATTGCCAAATTTGGGCGCCGCAAGGCGACTTGCCTTGATTCAGCCATCCTCGCGGGCGAAGCTCCCCCCGCCGGAATCTTGTTCCTTGGGGTCGGCCGGGTTGGGGCCCTGAACGAAAAAAACGAAACAAAAGGAAGAATCGGAAGAAAAAGGAAAGAAAAAGGCAAGGAAAGCGGAAAGAAAGACAATAAAAAAGCAAAAAGACCGCGAAGGGAAGGGAGAAAGGAGCTCGAAAAGCAAATGAACAAGGAGAGGAAAGAAACAAAGGGAAAGGGCGCGGCGCAAACTGCGCGGCGACGCCCCGGCGGCGATTGGCGCGCCGCCGCGCGGCGCTTTTCTCGCACCCCATTCGCCCCGGAACGGGCGGCGGACCGGACGAAAAGAAAATCCGGGCAGCATTGCGAACAGCGCAGCCGCATACCCGAACCGGACTGCCTTGAGCCGCCCCCTCGCCGCAAAAGCGGGCGCCGGGTCAAAAAAAAAAAACGAGCCCCATTCGGGGCTCGCAGGTGTACGTCGCTTTATTTCTTCTCGCCGTCGGATTCGGGCTTTTCGGGGCGATCCGCCGCCGAGCCCTCGTCGGTTTCGGCTTTCCCGGCGCCCCCGCCGCTGTTCCCCGCCTTAGGATTGGAATCCTTGTCGGACCCCCGGTCGGGTTTCTTGTCGGATTCCTTGCCGTCTTGGCCGCCGCGGGCCGCGGCTGTTCCCGGGATCGGGGGAACCTCGGTTCGCCCCGCGCCCGAGGATTCATCCTTGGGCTTGGCTTCGCGCTTGTCCTTGGCGTCGGCATCTTGCCCATCCTTCTTGCCTTTGTCTTGATCCTTGGGCTCGCCTTCGCCCTTGCCCTTGCCTTCGCCTTTGCCCTCGGCGGATTCCTTGGCCTCGCCGTCTTTGGGCGCTTCGGCGCCGCCTTCGGCCTCCTCGCCCTCTTTTCTGTAGTTGTGGCTGTAATCCTTGGGCGGGGAGGGCTGCTTGCCCTCCATGATCTCCGTGACCTGATCGCGGTCGATCGTCTCCCACTCCATCAGCGCCTTGCACATGACCTCGACCTTGTCGGCGTTCTCGCGCAGAATCTTCTCGGCGATGGCGTACTGCTCGTCGACGATGCGGCGAATCTCGGCGTCGATCAGCTCCATGGTCTTTTCCGAAACGCTTTGGGTGCGCTGGATCGAGCGGCCGAGGAACACCTCGTCGTCGTTGTCGCCGTACACGATCGGGCCCAAGGCGGCCGTCATGCCGTAGCGCATGACCATGTCGCGCGCCAAGGATGTGGCCTTCTCGAAGTCGTTGGAGGCGCCCGTGGAGATGTTCTTGACAAACAGATCCTCGGCGATGCGCCCGCCGAACATGATGCTGATTTGGTTGAGCATCTGGTCTTTGTACATGCTGATGCGGTCGCGCTCGGGCAACTGCCAGGTCAAGCCCAAGGCCCGGCCGCGCGGCACGATGGTGACCTTGTGCACTGGGTCGGTGCCGGGCAGGCAGCACGCGACGATGGCATGGCCCGACTCGTGGTAGGCGGTGGCGCGCTTCTCGTCCTCCTGCATCACCATCGAGCGGCGCTCGGGGCCCATGTAGATCTTGTCCTTGGCTTCCTCGAAATCGCTTTGGTCGACCCGGATCTTGTTCTTGCGCCCGGCGAACAGCGCCGCCTCGTTGACGAGGTTCGCCAAATCCGCGCCCGAGAAGCCCGGCGTGCCCCGCGCCAAGCCCACGACGTCGATCGACTCGTCGGCCTTGACGTTTTTGATGTGCACCTTGAGGATCTGCTCGCGCCCGCGAATGTCGGGCAGCGGCACCACCACCTGGCGGTCGAAACGGCCCGGGCGCTGCAGCGCGGGGTCGAGAATGTCGGGCCGGTTGGTCGCGGCGATCACGATCACGGTGGAGCTGCTTTCGAAGCCGTCCATCTCCACCAGCAATTGGTTCAGGGTCTGCTCGCGCTCGTCGTTGCCGCCGCCCAAGCCCGCGCCGCGCTGGCGGCCCACGGCGTCGATCTCGTCGATGAACAGAATGCACGGCGCATTCTTCTTCGCCTGGTCGAACATGTCGCGCACGCGCGAGGCGCCCACGCCGACGAACATCTCGACGAAGTCCGAGCCCGAGATTGAGAAGAACGGCACTTTGGCCTCGCCCGCGACGGCCTTGGCCAACAGCGTTTTGCCGGTGCCCGGGGCGCCGTAGAGCAAAATGCCGCGCGGCACGCGCCCGCCCAAGCTTTGGTATTTCGAGGGCGAGCGCAGGTAATCGACGATCTCCTGCACCTCCTCCTTGGCCTCGTCGCAGCCCGCGACGTCGGCGAAGGTGACGGTGTTGCTCTCCTGGTCAAGCAAACGCGCCCGGGATTTGCCGAAGGTGAACGCCCCGCCCTTGCCCCCGCCGCCGTCTTGCATGCGCCGCATGAAGTAGAACCACAGGAACACCAGCAGCAGAATCGGCAGGGAGTTGATCAGCAGCGTCTGCGCCATGCCGGGATGACGCTCGGGCAGCACCTTGACGCGCACGTTGTTGCGCAGCAAGGCGCCGATCATGTTCGCGTCGTCGGGGGCCACAGCGTAAAACGAGCTGGAGTCCTTGCGGGTGCCGCGGACGATGTAGCCTTTCACGACGCTCTCGGTCTCGAGCACCACGTCGTTGACCTTGTCGTCGTTGACCAGCTGCATGAACTCCGAGTATTCGATCTGGGTTTTTTGCGTCTCGGGGTTGCCGAAGCTGCCCATCAGGATGACCAGCAAGGCCCCTATCGTCAGCCACACCAAAATGTTTTTGATCAAACCGTTGCTCACCGGCTCACTCCAAATCGAAATCGCATGACGCGCGCAAGCCGCGTCGGCGCCGCGTCCATCCGCCGAAGCGCCGCCGCGCCGAACCGCTCGAGGCGGCCGTCGATCCGGGCGGCGAGACGCGCGCGAAAAACGGGGAGGGGCGAGCGGAAGATCGCGCCCCAAAACAGGCAAACGCGCGCCGCGCGCGCGGTTCGGGACACCGGGGAGACCCGGGTTTTTCGTTGGATGGGGGCGAAGGGGGGATTCTCAAGCCCTCGACCCGCGCAAGCGGCTTATTCTACTACACGCTTTGGCCGGCTTTGGGCACGCCCGGGCGCCCTTTTTTGCGCCGAGCCAGCAGATACACCTCGTTGGAGCGGTCGCGCGAGGCGGATGGCTTGCGCGCGGCCACCGACTCGAAGGCCGCGCGCAAGGCGGATCGGTATTCCTCGAACCCCTCGCCTTGGAAGCATTTGACCAAAAAGTCCCCGCCCGGCCGCAGGCCCTCAAGGCAAAAATCCAGCGCCAGCTCGCACAACCCGTAGCAGCGGGCCATATCCACCACGTTGGAGCCGCTGAAGTTGGGGGCGATGTCGCAAATCACGCAATCGGCCAAGCGGCCGCCCGCAAGCGCCTTGAGGGCCGCCAAGCCCTCGTTTTCGGAAAAGTCGGCTTGGACGAAGCTCACGCCCGCGATGGGCTCCATGGGCAGAAGGTCGATGGCGACGACTTGGGCGCGGGGCCTGCGGCGGCGCACAACCTGCGACCAGCCGCCCGGGGCGCTGCCCAAATCGACGACCAAGCCCTCATCGGGCAAGATCCCGTCGCGCTCGTCGATTTCGATGAGCTTGTAGGCGCTGCGCGCCCGGTAGCCCTCGGCCGTCGCCTTGCGCACGAACCCGTCGGTCACATGCTCGCGCAGCCACCGAGCCGACGACGAGGAGCGCTTGTTCTTTTTCCTCGCCCCGCCCCCGGGCAACCCGCTTCGCTCTTGGCCGGCCTTGCCGCCGCCCTTGCCGCCCGCCATCTTTCCGCCCCTCCGACTTGGCGCCCGGACC
>CAJPTP010000048.1 GCA_905373555.1 uncultured Francisella sp.
GTCCTCCCTCGCCCCCTTGCCATCCCGATCCGCGCTCGCCGAGCGACGCCGCTCCCCAAAACGCCCGGGGCGCGCCGGCCGATCCGAAGGAAATGGGCTTGCGTTCGCCGTATTGGCTTGACGCCTTCCCAACGATCCGTCCCATCGGACGCCGTCGACCAAACTGACCGCTTGGGCGCGCGGCATGATCGTTCGGGCTCCGGCCAAAAACTTCAGCAAAACGCCCGCGGCCGAAGCGGGGCAAGAGCCCGGGGTCGAACCCCCATCCAAGCTTGGGGCGCAACCCTTGGCCTGCGCGGGCGCCTCGGCGTTGGGGGCGATCGTTCGCGCATCTTGCCCAAAATCGGCCTCATGGCCGAGCGGGGCCGGCTCTTGCGCCGCGCTTGGCGCCACAGGGGCCCAAACCGACAACGACCGATCGGAGGGCAAATAGGGGCGCAGCTGCGCCTCGGGCGGCGCCGCGCCGAACGCCAGCATGGCCAAAACCCAAGCCGAAACGACGGTTCCGTCGTCGGACCCATCCCACAAGGGCGCGCCCAAAAAGTGGTGGGCGGAGGTTTCGCAGGCCAAAACGGCGTTCGACCGAATCGCCAAGGCGCGCATGTAACCGTTTCCCGGGCGCGACATCAGCGCGCGGCCGCCGCGCGCCAGAACGGATCGGAAAAACGACGGGGAGAGCTTCACATCGCCCGCGACCGCGAAGCGGCCGGGCAGCATTCGCCGCCGAGCCATCGCGTCGAGCAAAAACAGCGTCAGCCCGCCCGGATCCAAGGCCCGGCCCGATGGCAAGACGCAAACCGCGCGGTCGCCGTCGCCATCCAAGGCGAATCCCGCGTCGCAATCGAAGCGCCGCATGGCGCGAACCAAATCCTCCCGCGCCGAGGGCGCCAAGGGATCGGGCAGATGGGCGAACCGCCCGTCGACCCGATCGTTGATCGCGACGACCTCCCACCCCAGCTCGCGCAAGACCCGCGGCGCAAAGGGCGAAGCCGAGCCGTTGGAGCAATCCAAGGCGATTTTCCATTTTCTTTTCGGAAAATAGCCGATGCGATGGGCCAAGGCGCGCCGGTAGGCGCCAAACACCTCGCCCATGTCGGCAACGCTCCCGCAGGCCGCGGCCCGGAACCGATCGGGGCGCCGGCCGGCCCGGATCGGCGCGGCCTTGCCCGGCGCGCCGCCAAGCGCCCCGATGCGCCGCGCCAAGGCTTGGATGTCGTCTCCCATCCAACGCAGGCCGTTGACGGCGATTTTCACGCCGTTGTCGGGCGCAGGGTTGTGGCTGGCCGTCGCGATCAACGCGCTGCCCAAAGTCAGCCTGTTCGCGGCCCAATAGGCCAGAGGGGTCGGAGCCATGCCCAATTCGACGGCGCGCAGGCCGCAACGGCGCAGCTCGTCGGCCATCCACCGCGCCATCGACTCCCCCCCTTCCTGCCGTCGCGCGCCACGCAAAAGGCGTCGACGCCGCCCCGCTCGCTCGCCTCAAGGGCGACGGCGCGCGCGATCAGGCGCGTCTCCGCCTCGCCAAACACCGACCCCTCGGCCCTCACATCGTATTCGCGGAAGTGCTCCGCCTTGAGTTTCATGTCGGCCACCGTCCGTTTTACCCCATTCTTTCGCTCGCTCGGTTCCCGTTGCGCCTCGCGCCGGCCCGCCGCGACCCCAACAACCATGCAAACAACCAAGCGACCAACCGACCTGGCGCGCTTGCCCCGCCCCATCGCGCCGCGATCCGGCGCGAGCCGGGCGAGCCGAAAACCGCAAAAAGACGTTGCGAAAATCCAACAGCAAACAACATTTACCTGCATTCAACTGTGTTTTGAGAGCCAAATGCGTCAACCGAACGCCGTTTTGAGCAATTAAACACTAATTAGAGTTGGATTCAAATAAATCTTCAAACTTCTTGCGGGGCTTGAATATTTGACCGCTTCGGGTCAAAAGCGCTAAAAACTTCGCATGAGGCGGGCTTCTTCCGCGCGCCTTGAAGCCTCCGCCGACATTTTAATGTCAGTGTCGCGCGACGATAATTGAAACAAATTGCGACGATTAATCGTTTCAGGCCATGATATTTGACTTGACGGCGCAAAAGGGGCATAATTCGCACTGTCCGCAGGCCGAAAGGCAACGGATCATAGTTTCTCCTCATATTTCTCCTTTGTAGTTTTTTGCCGCGCTTCGTTCTCGAAGCGCTTTTTTTTGTCCTCCGCTTGCCTCATCGCCGCGAGGCCGTCTTGCCTCGCCGACCCCGGCTCTTGGCCTCGACCCCCTTTTCCCCCCGCTGCTTGCGCCGCCCGGATCCCCGGCTCCGGCGGTAAGCCGGCCCAAAAAAGCGGGAAAGGCCCGCGCCTTTCCCGCCCGTTCCGCCTTTCCCGCCTTTCCCGCCTGTCTCTTGGGCGATGCCTCCCCCGGTTCTTTTTTTCTTTCGGTTGTTCCCTCCGGCCCTTTGAGCGCTTGAGGCGCCCTTGGGGCGCGCTTGGGCGGAGCGCCCGCTTCGGCTCACCGCTTGACCACCTCGATGCCCGAGAACGGGTGCGAGTAATCTTTGCCCAAAGTCGCCAACGCCATCGTCAGCCGCGTCGCGGCCATTTTGAACGCGCCCGCGATTTCGGGGCATTCCTCATGCAATCGCCGAAGCTCGCCCGCATCCATGGCCTTGCGGATCTCAGGGTTCAGGGGCAGCTTGCCCAACAGCGGCGCGCCGAACTTTTCGGCCATGCGCTCGCCCGCCCCTGAGCCGAAGATCGATTCGACGTGGCCGCAATGGGGGCACACGAAAGAAGACATGTTTTCCAAGACGCCCAAAATCGGGATATTGACCTTGCGAAACATCGCCGCCGCCTTTTCGGCGTCGATCAGCGCCAAATCCTGCGGGGTCGTCACGATCAAGGCGCACGTGACGGGCATTTTTTGCGCCATTGTCAGCTGAATGTCGCCCGTTCCCGGCGCCAAATCGATGAACAGATAATCCAAATCGCCCCAATCGGCGTCGAACAGCAGCTGCTCCAGCGCCTTGTTGACGATGGCCCCGCGCCAAATCACTGGCTGGTCGCGCTTGGCCATGAAGCCGATGGAGACGATTTTCACGCCGTCGGAGGTCACGGGCATGATTTTTTTGTTCACCGCCGCCAGATCCTTCGACTCCACCCCAAAGACGGTGGGCTGGCTCGGGCCGTAGACATCCGCATCCAAAATCCCGACCTTGGCCCCCATCATGGCCAAGGCGACGGACAAATTCGCCGAGGCCGCGCTTTTGCCCACCCCGCCCTTGCCCGAGCCCACGGCGACGATGTTGCGCACGTTTTTCAGGGCGGGCGTCCCGAGTTTCACTTTTCTTTGCGAGACGCTGAAATAAACCCGCGTTTTTTTCTTTTTGCCCGTTTGATCCAAGTAAAACCGCGAAACGTCTTTTTCCAAGGCCGCCAAAAAATCCTCGTCGCAGCAAAACGGCACGTCCACCTCGATGCGGCGCGATTTTTCCGAGCAATCGACCTTCACGGGCTTGAAGTCGAAATCGACGCCCGCGAGCTCTTGGGATCTTTTCCGGACCAACTCGGCCAAAGCCGACGCCAACTCCCTGTCATCCATTGTTCTTCCCCCGGGCCCGAGCCAAAGCGGGCCGTTTCGCTTTGACCTGCGCGCCGCTTGCGCTCGGATCCCTCGATCCGTATAATTCGCCAACTTGGAAGCGTGGCAGAGCGGTTGAATGCACCGGTCTTGAAAACCGGCGAGGGTCAGACCTCCGTGAGTTCGAATCTCACCGCTTCCGCCAAATTCTCGGCGCCCTTTGGGCGCCGTTTTGTTTTTTCCCCGCGCTTTCCCCGCGCGCCGTCCGGCCTTTTGTCCGCGCCAAGGCGCGCCGCGCGCCCGTCGGGCCGAAACGGCGGGCGCGGCCCGACCCGACGCCTCGATTCGCCCCCAAGCCAAGCGGCTTGCCCGGCCTGTGGGCGCAGGCGGCCGCCGATCCATCCCAGATGGGGGCGAACGCCGACTTTTGCGACGCCGCGCGGCGCGGCGTTTCGCCCCCCCCCGCTCGCGCCGCCGACCGAACCGCTTTTGCGCCGTCGCCGAGCCCGACCGCGTTTTAAGATGCGCAATAAATGAATCTATTGACTATTTTATAGCATTGTTTTGATGCTTTAAATAATTTATCTTATTAATTTCAGTCAAACCGCAGTCCGAAGGATTGCGCCTTCGCCCCCCTCCCCAAAAAAAAGCCCCCGACGATGGCATGGGGGCTTTTGCTTGATTTGAATCGCTCGGCGCCGAATCCCAAAGACGCGCCAAAGCCGGCCAACGTCTCAAAGCAAACCGAAGTCGGTCTTGGCCTCGCAGCTCACGTGGCGATCGCCGTAAACCTCGTCGACCCGATTGACCGTCGGCCAATATTTCTCGGCCTTGACCCAAGGCAGGGGATAGGCGGCCTCCTCGCGGGTGTAGGGATGCGCCCACTCGCCCTCCAGCAGCGTCGCGGCGGGATGAGGGGCATTGACCAAGGGGTTGTCGTCCTTGGGCCAATCGCCCGAGGCGACCCGCAGCGCCTCTTGCTTGATGGACTTCAAGGCCGCGACAAAGCGATCCAGCTCCGTCTTGCTTTCCGACTCGGTGGGCTCGACCATCAAGGTGCCGGGAACCGGGAAAGACAAAGTCGGGGCGTGGAAGCCGTAATCCATCAGACGCTTGGCGACGTCCGTCTCCGTGATCCCCGTTTGGCCTTTAAGCGGGCGCATGTCCACGATGCACTCGTGGGCGACGCGCCCATGGGCGCCGACGTAAAGAATCGGGAACTCGTCCTTGAGCATCGCCGCGACGTAATTGGCGTTGAGCAGCGCCGACTGCGTGGCCTCGGTCAGCCCTTGGCCGCCCATCATCTTGACGTACATCCAGCTGATGGCGAGCACCCCCGCCGAGCCGTAAGCCGCCGAGGAGACCGCGAACGACTGAGCCGGATCGGCCGCGGCGCGCCTGCCCGACTTGAAATCGCCCCGGCAATGGCCGGGCAGGTAGGGGATCAGGTGCTTTTTGACCGCGATGGGGCCGACGCCCGGCCCGCCGCCGCCGTGGGGGATGCCGAACGTCTTGTGCAGGTTCATGTGCAGCACGTCGGCGCCCAAGGCGGCGGGAACCATGAGCCCCACCTGCGCGTTCATGTTGGCGCCGTCCATGTACACTTGGCCGCCGTTTTCGTGGATGATGCGGCAAATCTCGACGATGCCCTCCTCAAACGCGCCGTGCGTCGAGGGGTAGGTGATCATCAAAGCGGCCAGCTCGTCTTTGCGGCTTTCCGCCTTTTGGCGCAAGTCCTCGACGTCGACCGAGCCGTTGTCGTCGCTCGCGACCGTGACGAGCTCCAACCCCGCCATCGTGGCCGAGGCGGGGTTGGTGCCGTGGGCCGAGCGCGGAATCAGGCACACCTTGCGCCGCGCTTGGCCCGCAGCCTCGAGGTAGCGGCGGATGGTGACCATGCCCGCGTATTCGCCCGAGGCGCCCGAATTGGGCTGGAAGCTCACCGCCTCCATGCCCGTGATGGCCTTCAGATCCGCCTCCAAGCCGTCGATCAGCTCCTTGTAGCCTTGAACGGCGGAATCCGGGGCGAAAGGATGCAGGCCCCCGAAGGCGTCCCAGGAGACCGGGATCATCGATGAGGCGGAGTTGAGCTTCATGGTGCACGAGCCCAAGGAAATCATGCTTTGAGCCAAGGAGACGTCTTTGTTCTCCAAGTGCTTCATGTAGCGCATGATCTTGGTTTCGCTGTGAAACTCCGAAAACACGCGGTCTTGCAAAATCTTGTCGGCTCGCAGCGCCTCTTGGGGCAAGGGCGAGCGCGGTTCGGACGCGGGATCGACCTCGGGCGCGGCCTTGCCCAAGGTTTGGGCGAAGATCGCCAGCAGCGCGTTGATCTGCGCCACCGTCGACTGCTCCGAAACGGCGACCAGCAGCCCGTTTTCGGACACGCGGCCAAGCTCATAACCCGCTTTTTGGGCCGCCTCGAACAGCTCGGCGGCGCGGTCGGTTTCGACGCACACGGAGCCGAAGAAGACGTCGTGCTTGGCTTTGAGGCCGATTTGGGGCAAAGCCCGGCAAAAGGCGCAGGCCAAGCCGTGGATGCGCCGCGCGATGGCGCCCAAGCCCTCGGGGCCGTGGTACACGGCGTACATCCCCGCCATGTTGGCCAGCAGCACTTGGCTCGTGCAGATGTTGGAGTTGGCCTTCTCGCGTCGGATATGCTGCTCGCGGGTTTGCAAGGCCATGCGCAGGCAGGGCTTGCCGAGCCTGTCGATCGACCACGAGATGATGCGGCCCGGGGCTTGGCGCTTGCGCTCCTCGCGAAACGCGAAGTAAGCCGGGTGCGGCCCGCCGAAGCCCATGGGCACGCCGAAGCGCTGCATGTTGCCGATGGCGCAGTCGGCCCCGAGCTCGCCCGGGGACTTGAGCAAGACCAAAGCCATGGGATCGCAGGCGACGATCGAAAAGGCGCCTTGCTTCTTCGCCGCCGCGACCGCGGGCGCCAAATCGGCGACGTCGCCTTCGGCCCCGACGTATTGGAACAGCGCCCCGAAGCAGTCGACCCGCTCGACGTCGGCCGCGTCGCCCACCACGACCTCGAAGCCATGGAACTTGGCGCGAGTGCGCACGACGTCGATGGTTTGGGGATAGGCTCGGCGGTCGACGAAGAACACGTTCGTCTCTTTGCCCTTGACAACGCGTTTGGCCATCGCCATGGCCTCGGCCGCGGCCGTGCCCTCATCCAAAAGCGAGGCGATGGCCAGCGGCAAGCCCGACAGATCCACGCACACCTTTTGGAAATTCATCAGCGCCTCCAAGCGGCCCTGCGACACTTCGGCTTGGTAAGGCGTGTAGGCGGTGTACCACCCGGGATTCTCGAACAGGTTGCGCAGAATCGGGCTCGGGGTCGTCGTGGGGTAGTAGCCGCCCCCGATGTAGCACTTCTCCACCTTGTTCTTGTCGGCGATGGCTTTGATCCTTGCCAAGGCGTCGGCCTCGGAGATCCCCGAAGGCAACCCCAAAGGCTTGGGCTCGCGCGCAACGGGAGGCAAGGTCTCGCTCAAAAAAGCCTCCATCGAGTCCACGCCCATCGTCTTGAGCATGGCTTGCTGCTCAGAGCGGGTCGGGCCGATGTGGCGGTCGCGAAAGGGGGTTTCCTCTGTCAAAGACAGTTTCATGGCGTTCCCATCAATTCGTTGGATACATGCGCCGCCGCGTCCCTTCCATGCGGCCGCGGCGGCGGTCAGGTCAGGCGCGCGGGCGGCGTTCGCCCAAGCGGCCCATGGCGCGCATTATATAGCAGGCGACGGCTTGCCCCGCCCTATTTCATC
>CAJPTP010000049.1 GCA_905373555.1 uncultured Francisella sp.
GTCCCCGAGACGAGCGGAAGAAACAAACAAGACCGCGCGCGATCCAACGCCGCGGGTTTTTAGATCGCGCGGCGCCTCGCCTTGCCCCGGCGTCAAGGCGACGCCTGCGCCCGGGGCCCGGGCGGGCCTTTCGGGAAATTGATTGAATCGCGGCCTTTCGACGCAAGCCGCGGGCCGCAAAACGGCTTCGAGTGGGCAGCGGCGGCGCGAACGGGCTTGCGCCGTTCGAGAAGCCCGACTTTCCCCGCGCCTGAACCGTTGGCAGAGGCGGCGTTTTTTCGCCGGTTTTGGGGCGGCGCTGGAGCCCCGGCGCCGCCCCGGGCAGAGCCATGAGCAGAAATCATCGAGCGCGCAAGCCGCGCAAAGAGTACGAGCTGTCGATCATCGATTGGGACCCCGCGGAGCTGCGCGGGGTCGCCAAGGCCGACGACGGCAAGACCGTTTTTGTCGAGCGGGCCATCGTGGGCGAGCGCGTGCGCGCCGTCGCAAGGAAGATCAACAAGCGCTACGACGAGGCCCGGTGCGCCCAAGTTCTCCGGCCCAGCCCCCTGCGCGCCGAGCCTGCGTGCCCGCACTTTGGGCTGTGCGGCGGCTGCTCGCTGCAGCACATTGAGCCCAAGGCCCAAGTGGCTTTGAAGCAAAGGATGATCGAGGAGCAGTTTCGCCGCATCGCGGGATTCGCGCCGGAAACCGTCTTCCCGCCCATCGAGGGGCCGACATGGGGCTATCGCCATCGGGCGCGCATGAGCTGCAAGGCCGTTTACGGCAAGGGCGCGATGCTGGGGTTTCGCGAGCGCGGCACGGGCTACGTCGCGAACATGACGCAATGCCCGATTCTGCCCCCCATGGTCTCCGACGCTATTTTGCCGCTGCGCGCCTTGATCGACGGCATGGACGCCAGAGACTCCATCCCCCAAGTCGAATGGGCGATGGGCGACGGGATGCTGGCGATGAGCGTGCGCCATTTGCGGCCGTTGAGCGACTCCGATTTGGCCAAGCTGCGCGCCTTCGTCGACGATCTGTCCACCCCGGAGACCCAAGCCCAGCTGTGGCTGCAGCCCGGCGACGAATCCACCCTGCGCCAAGACCATCCCCAAGGCGCCAAAGAGCTGTCTTACCGCATCGACCGCTTCGGCTTGGACATGGCGTTCAGCCCGGTCGAGTTCACGCAGATCAACCGCGCCATGAACCAAAGCATGATCTCGCGGGCCATGGAGCTGCTCCGGCCGAAGCCCGGCGACAAGGCGCTGGATTTGTTCTGCGGCTTGGGCAACTTTTCTCTGCCCATCGCCAAGATGGGGGCGCAGGTGACGGGTGTCGAGGGCTCGGCGGCGCTCACCGCGCGCGCCGGGCAAAACGCGCGGCGCAACGGGTTGGCCGAGCGCTGCTCGTTCAAAACCGCCAACCTGTTCGACCCCGAGCAGCTGCCGCGCGAAGAGATGGCGCAGTGCGGCAAGTGGCTGATCGACCCGCCGCGCGACGGCGCGTTCGAGCTGGTCAAAAACATCGACCCCGAGCGCGGGCCCAAGCGCATCGTCTACGTGTCATGCAAACCCGCCACATTGGCGCGCGACGCCCAAGTTCTCTCAGGTTTGGGCTACCGCTGCGTCGGGGCGGGGGCGATGAACATGTTCCCCCACACAGGCCACACCGAGGCGATTGCGCTGTTTGTGAGCGGCAAGGCGTCTTGAGCGGATCCGCATGGCGATCGCGGCGATGCGCAAGCATCCGGGCCGCATCGGCGAGCGAAGCGGCCGCGGGGCTGTTTGCGCGAAGCCGCGAGCCCAAGCGAAACGCCGGCCGGGCCCAAGCGGGCGTCGCCCGCCAATCGCAAACAGGACAGCCGCGAAGAAGCGTTGGCGCCCGCGTCAGTCGGCTTCCCTTTGCCCGGATGATCAAAATTCAAAGAAAACCCTCGAAGCCGGCTTTGGGGCGCCGGGATGGCGCTTTTCAAGCCGCCCCGGGCGGCGCTTTGCGCCGACTTAGCCGCCGTGATCCCCGAATCGCCGGCCAAGGCGGGCAAGCCCGTCTCCCGGGCGGCGCTTTGCGCCGGCGCAGGCGCCGTGATCGCGCGGCGCCTTCGGGCGCCAACCCCTCCGACGCGCTTTTTCCCCGAAAAAATGGGAACGCATTGAAGCAGCGCAAACGCCATCTCCCGCGAAGTTGTTTTCGCAGGCTCGATATTCAACGAAAATCCCTCGAAGCCGGCTATGAGGCGTCGGGATGGCGCTCTTCAAGCCGCCCCGGGCGGCGCTTTGCGCCGACTCAGGCGACATGATTGCGCGGCGCCTTCGGGCGCCAACGCTTGGGCATGCTTTCCCTCCTCTTCCCGGGCAAAAAAAAGCGCCCGCGCAAGGCGGGCGCAGAGCGCGGGCAACCGGGCGGCCGCGACGCCGAAGCCATGGCTTCGAGCCCGGTTTCGCCGGCGGCGCCGGCGCGGCGCATCATTCTTCCTCGTCTTCGGCCAAGCCGACATTCGCCCCTCTCACCGCGCGACAGTTATCCCCCTCGATCCTGGAATTGGACAGGCGCTCGAATTGTTGGATGAACTTGTCGTAACGCTTCAGGTTGCGGACGTCGCATTGGGTCTCGGTTTCGTAATGGTGGCGCGCCCCGAGGTTTCGGTAGCGCTCTTTCATCCACGCGTAATAAGCGAAACCGGAGCCGGGCAGCAGCAAATACTTGACAAAGAGCATCACGCCGGAGGCTTCCGCGTCATCCGCCCCTGAAACGGGCAGGAACCACCCCGCGATGAAAGCCACAACCGAGACGATCAGCGAAATCAAGAGCAAGCGCGGCTTGTTCAGCGGCACGCTGCCCATCGTCTTGCCGTTGCGGCCGTTGACGGCGACGTAGTGCAGGACTTGATTGCTCCCCTTTGTCTCCAAGTAGCTGTACAGCCACACGGGAAGATAAACGGTGTGCCACGACTCGCCTTTGAGCGTGAAGTCTTCGTTCGACCAAGCCACGCCGCGGTCGTAATCCAGCGTTTCGAGGGCTTTCAGCCGCGCGACGTCGCCCGCCTTGGCGCGCATGGCGGGCTCCAACAGGTCGATGTTGACGCTTCTTTTTTCCGAGGTGGAGCCTTTGAGGAAATTGGCGTTGAACCGAATCAAATTCTTCGTGTCGAAAGGCAGAATCGCGTTGATCACGTTGACGGTTTTGTCCTCGGCGCCGTAATTGATCTTGTCCCTGCTCGCCTCGATGAGCAAGTCGTCGATCGCGACGTCGAAGCTGCGCCCCACCTCGTAGCGATCGGCGTCGTAGTAGGTGTGGCTGTTGCCGTTGTTGTCCTTCTCGGTGTAGACGCGAACCGTTTTTTCGCCCTGCCCGCGCATGTCGGCTCCGGCGTTGACGTCGACCAGCATGTAAGGCAGGAACACCGAGCACACGTTTTCGGGGCTGAACTCGCCCAAAAACCGCCGATTCGCGAAAAATCGCCGATCGCCCACAAACTCCGCGATGCGCTCCTCCGCCTCTTGCTTGGGCAAGGAAAAAGGCAGCACGGCGTCGGGAATGGCGCCGTTGGGGATTTGGGAGTTGACCGAAAGCTCGCTGCGGCACCAGTGGCAGCGCGCCGACGCCGCCGAGCTTGTGTCGATCACGACCTCGGCGCCGCAGCTTTCGCACTTCAGCGTCAGCAAGTCTTTGGCGTCGGCCGCAATGTCTTGGGCCCCCGCCCCGACGTAGCGGCCTTCGAGCAGATCGATGCGCTGCTCGTCGGCGAACGCTTTGGGCAAGTCGAACACATGCCGGCAAAAGTTGCACACGAGCTTGCCCGTCGACGCCGAGGGCGAAATCTCGGTTGAGCCGCACCGAGGACACTTGCATTGCCCGTTTTTGCCGTCGTTGGGGCCGCCGACCACCCCGGGGTTCGACTTCGGGCCCGCCTCGGCGGCCCCGCCCAAAGGGGAAGCCGCCCCGCCCGCGGCGGATCCCGCCGCGGCGCCGAAGCTCGATCCTTGGGGGCCTTGGGGGCCTTGGGATCCTTGGGAGCCTTGGGGGCCTTGCGCCCCGGGCGAGCCGCTTGGGCGCGGCCGGCCGGTTGCGTCATGCGAGCCCGCGGCGGCGCCTGGGCTCGGCGCCCCCCGCCCATTCCCATAGCCCGAATCCGCCGCGGCGGATCCGGGCGCCCCGGGTTGATGCAAACCGTTCGGGTTTGCGGGCGGGCGGCTTGGGCCCGACGCCGAGCCCGGCGCCCCGGCGGGCCGCTGTTGCGCCGCGTTCGCGCCAAACGCGGATGGGGGACGGGGCGAGCCGCCCGCGCCCGCCCCCGGATTTCCCAAGTTGTCGTTCATTTCACAGCCCCAACAAATCGGACTTGATCTTGTCGAACTCGGCTTGGCTCAAAACGCCCGCGTCAAGCAATTTTTTCAGCTCCATCAGCTTGGACACCACATCGACTTGGCCTTGGCTTGAGCCCGCGCCGCCCGGGGCGGCCCCGCCGCCTTGGGCGCCGGCCCCTTGCCCCGCCGCCTGGCCCTGCCCGGACGCCGGCCCCTGTTGCCCGCCTTGGCTCTGCCCGTAGGGGGCGGGCTGACCGCCTTGCGGAAACGGGTTGCCTTGCTGCGGCGCTCCGGCGGCGCCGAAATCGGGTCGGTAGGCATTGCCCGAGTAGGGCTGCTGCATGCCGCCCATCATGTTGCCTGCGGCGCCCATGCCCATGCCCATGAAGGCGACCCCGGCGCCGCCGCCCGTTTCGCCCGCGGCCTGCATGCCGCGAGCGACCGCTTGCTGCATGAACGCGTTGCCGCGGGCGCCCGACAGGGCATCGGCGCGGCGGGCGTCGGCCACGACCTTCTTGCTGTCCTCGTCGTATTCAATGGCCAAAATCGCGGTCTTGACGATTTCCAAGCCCCGCGTCGATTTCCATTGGTAGGCTTCCTCAACCGCTTGGCTCAAGGACTGCGCGAAGCCGATTTGGTCGGACTGAATCTTGCTCATGCGGTTGCCGCGCGAGGGATCGTTCGTGTACGACGAAAACGCGGCGGACAGGCTTGAAACGACCTCGTTGAACAGCTGGGCCCCGGCGGGATTGTCCATGTCGTCCATGTCGAACACGGGGGCTTGCGGCGTGAGGTAGGCCGCAGGCACAAAGTTTTTGACGAACAAGACGGGGTCGACGACCTTCATCGTGTACGTGCCGCGCAAGATCGCGCCCACCTGCGTGCCCAAGTAGGCGTCGTCCCAATAGATTTCGCTTTGGGTGCCGAACCTGTTGTTCGGGATCTCCTTGAGGCTGATGTAGAACAGTTGCTGTTGATTGCCGGGGATGCCGCCGTACTTGAACTTCTCGAACGACGACTTGACCATGGAGTCCATGAGTCCGCCGCCCGTGAAGATCGATTGGGAGTGGATGTCGTCGCTGCGGTACTCGTAGGCGCCCGGAACCGTGATCAAGCCCGTGATCGCGCCGTTTTCCATGGTCATCAGAGCCGTTTGCTCGGGCACGATCACGCGGCTCTTGTCGGTGATGATGTTGTCATTGCCCTTGGTGTTCGCGCCGCGTCTGCTGTTGCGCCCTTTCTTGATTCCGGGAAACACCACGGCGGTGCCCGGCAACTCGTCCGACGGTCCGTAAAAATCAATCCACTGGTCGGCGAACATGCCCCCGACCGATTCGGCGATCGCTTTGATGAAACCCATGGCGCGTCCTCTCCTCCGTTGCTTGTTGCGCTCGCCGCGCCCCCGCCGCGGCGATCCGAGGCGATGGGCGCGGCGCCGCCCCGGATGGGGCGGCTTTTCAAAACTCCGACGGCCCGAGGGCGCGGCGGAAACCCATGCGGGAAAAACGGGGCGGCCGCCCGCACGCGCCCAAGGCGCCGGCGGCGGCGCGACGGCGCGCGCGGCCGCCCCGTTTCCGCCCCGCGCCTCGGGTGAGATCCGACAAACCCGGGCGGCGGGGGCGGGAATAAAAAATGAATGAAAAAAGGAAGGAAAGCCGAATAAGCGCGGCGCTTGCGTCAGCGGCATCCCTTCGCCAAGATGGGCGGCGCCCCCGCGGCAAGCTCTCGAAGCGGCCCGACGAAGCTCGGGGTGGCGCGCTTGCGCCGCCGCGACACGGCGGTTTGCGTCGACGCCCGGGCCCTGATTCTATGGCGCTTGGGTTATCAAAGCTTCTTGCATGCCCCAAAACAAGAAAGAGCAAAGAAGGAACGGCGCGATCGCCGCGATTCGGCGCATGGCGGCTCCGGCCGATCCTTGGCCCCAAAAGCCAGGGGGGAGGAGTTTTCCGCTTTGGCCGGCGCGCCTTCCCCAAAAAAATTCCTCCAACCGATCCCCCAAGCGCCCGAGCAACCCAACAAGCCAGGCAAGCCCAACAAGCCCGGCAAGCCCGATATTGCCGACACGCCCCACGGATCAGGCCAACCCGACAGATCCGACAAGCCCGACAGGCCTCAACACGGCCGGGCAAACCGAACCAGCCCCCGCGACGCCAGACGGCGCCAGGCGCCCCGAGACAACACACCAAGCGGCCGGCGTCGGCCGCGGCGCGAGCCCTGGGCGAACTCGCTTCGCCGCCTTGACTGCAGAGCGTCCTTAGCGCAAAGCCAAGTCGGCGCGGCGCTTCGATCGAACCCCAAGCCTCAAATCAACCGCCCGGCCTAGACATGGAGAGGCTTTGCAAACTGCGCCCCAGATCGGCGCGACGTCGCGCCCGGCTTCTGCCAACCAATCGCATCGCAAACGCCCGGATTGGATTTCCCTTCGTTTAGGATTGAATTCTGCGCCCCCGATTGCGCCGCAAGCGTCCGAGCGCGCCGATCCAAACGACGCACCGAGGGAGCCGATCTTAAACCGGCGACCTGCGCTCCCTTGCGGTTTTATCGGCAAGAAGCCCTACATAGATCGGACTCGAGCTTCGCGCGAACAGCGCCGCTGCGCAGAGCGGCGCAGAGCGCGGAGCGTCGCAGGGGCCGAATGCTCAATCAACGAGCGCATCCGACCCAACCCATTCCCCCCCCCGCCTTGGCCAACGGCGCCGGCGACTTGGCGCCGGGAACAAGCCCGCTTTGGCGCACCCGGGAACGCCTAGCGGCAATCAAGCAATCGGCGGCGACGCCCAACGGCGCGAAACCAACCGAACGCCGGTTGGAATCGAATCGCCGATCGGCAAGAGATTGGGCCGCGCATGGCGCCGCGCGGGGCGCGCTTTGACATTTTAGTTAATTTTATATCGGGGTGTGTTTGCTAATTCGACCGCTATAGATCCCAAAACCGAAAAAAGAGTCTCA
>CAJPTP010000050.1 GCA_905373555.1 uncultured Francisella sp.
TTCCTTTCTTCCTTTCGTTTTTCGCCATTGTTTCTTTCTGCTTTTCGGCCCTTCTTTTTCCGATCCTTCTCAAATCGGTTCGCCCTTCATCGCCTCCGGGCCCTTGTTTGTTTCGGGGCGACGGGTGCGCGGGTTGATCTCTTGCCATGGCGCCATGCCCGCTTTTTTCCCCCCCGGTTCGGCCTTATTGCCCATGCCGCTTGGACTCAAGTCCGACTTGCCTTGAATAACGGGCGCTCGGCCTCATATTGCGCGCATTGGGGGCGACCGGCGCGCCGCCCGTCGAGCATTGACGAACCCGGCCCGCTTGCGCGGCTGCGAAGCGGCAAGCGGCTTTTTATTTTCCGAGCGATTGACATGAAAGAGACCCATCAGTTTCAAACTGAGGTCAAGCAGCTGCTTAGCCTCGTGATCAACTCCCTGTACTCCAACCGCGAAATCTTTTTGCGCGAGCTGATTTCCAACGCCTCCGACGCGATCGACAAGCTGCGCTTTCTGTCGCTCAACGATCCAAGCCTATTGGACGAAAACCACGGCGAATACCGCATCGACGTGGACTTTGACCGCGAGGCCAACACCATCACGGTCAAAGACAACGGCATTGGCATGAACAAGGAGGAGGTGATCGAGAATCTCGGCACGATCGCGCAGTCGGGCACAAAGGCTTTCTTTGAGCGCCTCTCCGGCGACGCCCAAAAAGACGCGAGCCTGATCGGCCAGTTCGGGGTGGGCTTTTACTCGGCCTTCATCGTCGCCGACAAGGTCGCCGTCGTCACCCGCAAGGCGGGGGATCCCGCCGACAAGGCGGTGCGTTGGGAAAGCGACGCGGGCGGCGACTTCACGGTTGAGGATGTCGAAAAGCCCGAGGCGGGGACGGAGATCATCCTCAGCGTCAAAAACGACTGCAAGGAGTTTGTCAGCGATTGGACGCTGCGGCGGATCGTCACGACCTACAGCGATCACATTTCCGTGCCCATTTACATGAAAGTCGCCGACACTTACGACGACGACGGCAATTTGGTCAAAAGCGACAAGCGCGAGGTCGTCAATCAGGCCAAGGCGCTGTGGACGCGGCCCAAAAGCGAGGTCAAGGAAGACGAGTACAAGGCATTCTACCGCCACATCGCCCACGACTTCCAAGACCCCTTGGGCTGGATCCACTCCAAGGTCGAAGGCAAGCAGGACTACACGCAGCTGCTGTACATCCCGCGCTCGCCCGCGTTCGACGCTTTCGATCGCGAGACCAAAGAGGGCGTGCGTCTGTACGTTCGACGCGTTTTCATCATGGAAGACGCCGAAAGCAAGATCATGCCGCGCTACTTGCGCTTCGTGCGCGGCGTGATCGACGCCGACGATTTGCCGCTGAACGTCTCGCGCGAGATCTTGCAGCAAAACAGGGACTTGGAGCAGATCCGCGCGGGCAGCGTCAAAAAGCTTTTGGGCTACCTGTCGGACATGAAGAAAAACGACTTCGACAAGTACGAGGATTTTTGGGGCGCGTTTTCCAAAATCTTCAAGGAGGGCTTGGGCGAGGATTACGCCAACCAAGAAAAGATCGCCGAGTTGTGCCTGTTCGCCAGCTCCAAGGATCCTCAATCGGGCGAGACCGTCTCGCTGGACGACTACATTTCCCGCATGAAGGAAGGGCAGGGCAAGATCTATTACATCACGGCGGCGAACCTGGATGAGGCGATCAACAGCCCGCAGATGGAGGTGTTCAAGAAAAAGGGCGTCGAGGTTTTGCTCATGACCGACCGCGTCGACGAGTGGGTGGTGGGTTATCTGACCAAGTACAAGGACAAGCCGCTGGCCTCCATCGCCAAGGGCGAGGTCGACTTGGGGCCCGACGCCGAGGAGGAAAAAGAGGAGCTGAAGAAGGCCGAGGAGGATTTCAAGGATGTGGTCGCCGCGATGAAGGAGGATTTGAAGGATGTGGCCGACGACGTGAAGGTGTCCTCGCGCCTGACCGACAGCGCGGCTTGCTTGGTGACCAAGGAAAACGAGCGCAGCCTGAACCTGCAGCGCATGCTGGAGCAGGCGGGGGCCAAGGACATGCTCGGCGCCCTCAAGCCGATTTTGGAGATCAACCCCAAGCACATGCTCATCGGCATGATCAAGGAAGAGTCCGACCCCAAGCGCCGCGCCATGCTTTCGCGCCTGGTGTTCGACCAAGCTCAGCTGGCCGAGGGCGGCAAGCCCGAAAACCCCGCCTTGTTCGTGCGGCGCATGAACGATTTGCTGCTGGCCATGAAAGGCGGCAAGGCTTGAGCTTGGGATCCGGCCGGCCATCGGCTCGGACTGGCCCGCCGCTCGATTGAGCGGCGGGCGGCTTTGCGCGCGAAAGCGCCGCAAAGCGTTGTAAAATCAGCGCGGGCGTTGCGGCTGCGGCCAAAACGCCCGCGCGTTTGTTTTGCCCTTGCGCAACACTGTCCACAGGGCGGGCGCGAGCCCGCCAACCGGGGGTTTCCCATGGCCGAAGCGAACGGAGCGGCGGGTCAAGCCAGGTACATCACGACCTGCCCGCAGTGCCTCTCCAAATTCTTCCTTAGCGAGGGGACGATCCTCAAGGCGGAAGGGTGGGTGCAGTGCGCCCGCTGCCAAAACATTTTCCAATCGCTGGATTTTCTCGATGCGCGCGGCGCGTCCGAGGCCGTCGACGCCTTGCTGCGCCGGCGCGACGAGGAGGCGATGGCGGCCTTGGCCGAGTACGAGGCCGGTCACAGGGCGCCCGAGGCCGCGGCCGCCCAAGCCGGCGCCCCCGCGCCGGGCGCGGCGAACGGCCAAGCATCCGGGGCGGAGCCCGCAACCCAAGCGGCCGCCGCTTGGGGCCCGATCCCCGACCCGCGCGCCGCGTCCTCGGCCGACGCCGGGGCGCGGCCCGCTATCGCCTTCGGCGCCGAGACGGATCCTTCGTGCTCCGGGCGGATCGACGCCCAACAAGCCGCCCGGGCGGCGGCCGCCCCGCAAGCCCCGGGCTTGGGCGGCATGCAACCCCAAGCCGATTCGGCGGCGGCCCGATCCGTCGACCCGCTTGCCGCCGCTGCCGCGCCGACGGCGGCGCCCGCTTCGGGCGACCCGGCCGCCGAGGGCGCATCCGGCAAGAAAACGGCCAAGGCGAAAAAGCGCGCCGCGTTTTGGGCGCGCAAGAAAAAGAGCAAAGCCGGAGCGCCCGCCGAGGAGAAGGTTTCGGGCAAGCAGCCGGCCGCCGCCCCTGAGCCCCCGACCGCCGCTTCCGCGGAAGCGGCGGCAAGCGAGTCGGGCGTCAAAGGGATCAAGGGCTTTTTCAAATGGGCAAAAAAAGGGAAGGCGGCCGAGGCCGGGGGCGGATCGGCCTCACCCGCCGCGCCGGATCCCCTTGCGATGAGCGCGGCGGCCCAAAAGCCCCTCGCCGCGCCCGCTTCCGCTTCCGCGCCCGGGATCGATCCCTTGGCCGCTTCCGCCGCGGCTGCGGCAAGGTCGGATCCTTCCGTCGCCGCCCGGGCGGCCGACGCCTCGGCTTCGCCCTCGACGCCCCGGACTGCGGCCCCCGCGCCGAGCGCGGCCGGAAGCTTTGCCGAGGATTTCGCCCCCGTCGGCCGCCCCGACGAGACGGGGTTGGGCATCGCGGGGCCCGTCGGGCCGAGCGCCGACTTGCCGGCGGCCGGGATGGCGCCCGCCCCGGCAAGCGGCGCCCCCGCGCCCGCGCCCATGGGTTTCGACCCCGAGCTGTACGCCAAGCTGCTGCTGAAAAGCGAGGCGAAGAAAAAAGACGACGCGTTTTGGACCATGGGCTCGATCGTCGCCCTGATCGTGCTGGTCATGCAATTGTTTTACATCATTTTAAGCCGCTAGAATGGCTTGCCGAGGCGGTTTGCCCTAAGCCCGGGGCGGCTCGCCGGGCCGGCTTGTCGCTTTTGCCGCGCGCTTCGGTTCGGGCCGGAGCGCCCCAGGCCTGCGCTTCGGCCGATTTCCGCGGGCGCCGTTTCGGCGCCTGTTTTCGTTTGTTTTTGGCCTTTTTGCCCCGCTTTGGGGCGGGCTTGGGCTCTTTGCCGGCGACGAAAGGCCGCAATCCATGGATCCCCAAGGCATTGTCGACAGAAGCGCCTTTGTTCGGGCGTTTCGCGAGTCGGCGCCGTACATTCACTATCTGCACGGCAAAATTGTCGTGCTGGCGTTTGACTCCGGCGTCATCGAGTCGAGCGCCTTTCCCACTTTGGCCGACGACGTGCTGCTGATGGGCAGGCTGGGCTCCAAGATCGTTGTGTGCTTTGAGATTCGGGGCCTTCTGGAGGGCGATCCCGCCGTGGGCTCGCGGTTCGTCCGCGGGGTGCGCGTGACCGACTACGCGTCGCTGCGGCGCATGCGCGAGGTGTGCGGGCGCATGCAGTACAAGCTGATGTCCGCTTTTTCGGCGGGCTATGCCTCGGCCTCGGAAAAAAGCCCGATCGCGACGGTCGTTTCCGGCAATTTCGCCCTGGCGCGGCCCATGGGCGTGATCGACGGCGTGGACATGGGCTACGCGGGCGCCGTGCGCTCCGTCGCCGCGGACAAAGTCAGGCGCCTGCTCGACGACGGCTGCATCGTGGTCGCCGCGCCGTTGGGCTTTTCCATCGGCGGCCGCTGCTACAACGTGTCCATGCCCGATTTGGCCTCGGCCTTGGCCTCGGGGCTGAAGGCCGACAAGCTGGTGTACTTGGGCGAGGATGAGGGCTTGCGGCGCAAGGGCGGGGGGATCGCGTCGAACTTGACGCTGGACGAATTGGCCGATCGAAACGCCTTCGAGCCCGTCTCGGCGGAGCTGGCCCGGTTCCTGCCCGCCGCCGAGTCGGCTTTGCGCTCCGGCGTGCCGCGGGCGCAGATCGTGTCGGGCCGCAGCGACGGGGCGCTGTTCGCCGAGCTGTACACCCGCGAGGGCGCCGGCACCTCGATCAAGCTCAGCTCTTTTTCCGACGTCGCGCCCGCGAGCCCCGACGACGCGGCCGACCTCGCGCGGCTGATCGCCCCCGCCGTGCGCGACGGCCTGCTGTTGCCGCGCGACGCGGCGTACGTGGAGTCGCGCATCGGGGATTTCTTTTTGCTGCGCTACGACGGCGCCGCGCGCGGCTGCGTGGAGCTCAAGCGTTTTGACGACGACCCGCGCGCCATGGAGCTGGGGTGCTTGGTCGTGTCCGAGGACAGCCAATCCCAAGGCGACGGCAACAAACTTCTGGCGTTCGCCATGGAGCGGGCGCGCCGGTTGGGCGCCGTCCGGCTCTTCGCCCTGACGGCCCGCGCCGAAGACTGGTTTCGCGAAAACGGCTTTCGGCCGTCCTCGACGCGCGAGCTGCCCCCCTCGCGGCAACGCGTCTGCGCCGAAAACGGCCGGCA
Organism: uncultured Francisella sp.; assembly: GCA_905373555.1. GTDB lineage: Bacteria > Pseudomonadota > Gammaproteobacteria > Burkholderiales > Neisseriaceae > CAJPTP01. The sequence goes on from CAJPTP010000050.1 coordinate 5,347, forward strand.
CTCCAAGGTGTTCGTCATGGATTTGGGCGAGCGGGAAAGCAATTTCGCGGGCCGATCCGAGCCCGGGTAGGTTTTCCGCCGCCGGGTTGGGCAGCGGGCTTGGGCGCTCCCGCGCCGTCGTCTGCGGGCCTGCGCGGGTTTCTTCTCTCGCCCTCCTTTCTCGTTCCTTTCTCATTCCTTCCTCATTCCTTCCTCGTTCCTTTCTCATCTTTTGTCCTTTTGTCGCTTGCGCTGCGCCCGGCCCCGTTTGATCGGCCTTGAATCTTCGCCGGATTCGTTGCCGCATTGATTTTTTGCGAAAATTTCGCCCCAATCGGCGAAGGGCTTGATTTGTTTTCGCATCGCCCTTACAATCACAGCTTCAGGTTTTGAAACGATGGAAATGCTTGGAGACAGAAGTCATGTCCAGAGTATGCATTGTCACGGGCAAACACCCGATGACAGGCAATCGTGTCTCGCACGCCCACAACAAGACGAAGCGCCGCTTCCTGCCCAATCTGCAGTCGCGCCGCTTCTGGTCTGAGTCCGAGCAGCGTTGGGTTCGCGTCAGGGTTTCCGCCGCGGGCCTGCGCACGATCGACAAAAACGGCTTTGACGCCGTCATGGCCGAATGCGTCGAGAAGTTTGACGGCGTGAAGCCCAATCGGACGAAGAAGAAAGCTTGAGGGGGCGGTCATGAGAGACAAGATCAAACTTGAGTCCACGGCCGGCACCGGCCATTTTTACACGACCACGAAAAACAAAAGAACGCAAACGGGAAAGCTGGAGTTGAAAAAGTACGACCCCGTCGCCCGCAAGCATGTTCTTTACAAGGAAACCAAACTGCGGTGATTGGGGCTTCGGCCCGAAGCGCCGAGTTTTTTTTCGCGGACGCGAAACGGACTTGTATCCATTGCTTCGATTGTTTGAATGTTTTGGCCATGCCCTTGGGCATGGTTTTTTTTTTGCCCAAATGGGTCTTCGCAAAAACAGACGATGAACGCGCCGCTTTGCGCGGGCGCGCGCCGCTCCGGCCCCGGGTCGGAGCCTGAGCTTGCGCCGCCGGCGCCTGCGCGTCGATTAGGGTTTCGGGGCGTTCTTGCCGAGCGACTCCGCCGGCTCGGGGGATGGGGCGGCGTTTAACCCCTCGGCCGGGGCGGCGCTTGGGCTGGGCGAAACATCCGGTTCTTGGCCGGCGTCGGCGCCTTGGATCAACTCTCGGGCTTGCTCCAAGGTCATGCGCTTCCCATTGAGCTCAATGACGTCGCCCGAGGGGGAAATCGTCTTGCCCGCTTTGATCGTGAAGGCGTAAACGTCGTCGCCCAGCGCTTTGAGCGCGCCGCGTTGGGCGAGCCGGTCAATCCGCCCTTTCATCTCGCGCGACCAATCCTCGTACGTCCGGCCAACAACGCTCGCCTCGATTTGCTTCCAGGAAAACTTGGCGCTGAGGCCGGCTTTATGCAGCCCGATCTTCTTGGAGTTCTCATCCGCATAACCCGAGATGTAGGCTTGCGCGGTTGAGACCCCGACGGGCGTTTTCCATTCCAAGTTGTTCAGCTGCAGCTCGGGCTTCGGCCCCATGAGCTCGGAGAGAAGAGCGTCGAATTTAGCCGAATTGACGGCGGTCTTTTCGAGTTGGGACAAGGCGGATGGCTTCAAGCGCAGCAGATTGATCTCGCCTTTGAGGGATCCGCGATCGTTTCCGATGTTGGTCGATCCCACGGAAAAAGCGGAATTGACGTTGAGCAGGCCGTCTTGGGTTTCGGCGTTTTGCTTGTATTCAAGGTTTTTGACGTCGACGATATCCCCATCGGCGACGGACAGGGAGTCGATCGACAAGGTTGCGGGGCCCGCGAAAATGTCGCCCTCGACTCGGCGCTCGTTCGCCTCGATCTTCAAG
>CAJPTP010000051.1 GCA_905373555.1 uncultured Francisella sp.
TGCCCCGGCCAAGTCAAAGACGCGCTGGAACGGCGACAAAATAGGCGGTTTGCAGCAACACGGCCAAAGAGAACAGCTTCAGCCGAATGTCCAAGCCTTGGGGCGTGAAATTGCGCGCCAATGCCAGCCAATGCAACGCGACGGGAACCGCCGAAACGGCGACGGCCAAAGCCAGAGAAAGCGGGGAGCGGGTCAACGCGGCGTGCGCCAGCCACAAAGCCAAGGCCGAAAACATCATCGCGCCGTGGTGAGCCAGCCCCACCCGAACCCCGAAGCGGGCGGGCACGGTGCGCTTGCCGCTCGCGCGATCCTGAGCGACGTCGCGCATGTTGTTGATGTTGAGCGCATTGGCGCACCACAACCCCATCGCCAAGGCGGGCAGCCAATCGAACGGCCCGACCATTCCCGTTTGCAGCGTCAAGCCGCCCAACACCGCCACGGGGCCGAAAAACACGGCCACGGCGGCGTCGCCCAAGCCCATCAGCCCGTAGGGCTTTGAGCCCATCGAGTAGGCCAAGGCGGCGGCCACGCACACAGCGCCCAACCCCAACCAAGCGGGCGCCCCCAAGACGGACAGCGAGCCTTGCTTTGCGGCGACGGCCAAAGACGCGACCCCCAAGCACATGGCAACCGCGCAGGCCAACACCACGGCCCGCATCATCCCGCCCAAGCTCACCGCGCCCGAGCCCACGGCCCGACGATAGGAGCTCACGCGCAAGGGGCCATCCGCGCCGCGCGCGCCGTCGCCGTAATCGTTGGCCAAGTTGCTCGCCACCTGCAAAGCCAAGGCCGTCGCGATCAGCAAAACGCACAGCGACGCGGAAAAACGCCCGCCCGAGCGCCACGCCATCGCTTGGCCCAAACCCGCCGCGGCCAAGCCCAAGGGGAGGGTCTTGGGCCGGCAGGCCGCAATCCACACGCCGACGTCCGGGCCGAAGGCCTTCCGGCCGGCCCGCCCGCCCGCCTTGACGCGCGCGGCTGCGAACAAAGCCGCCCGCTTAGATTGCGCCACGCCTCTCTCCCATCGGATTCGCGCTTTTGGGCTTCAAGGGCCGACGGTCGTAAAACGACTGCGCGAGCGTGCCCAAATCCACGTACTCCAGCTCCCCGCCCAAGGGCAAGCCTCGGGCCAGCCGGCTCACGCGGCAAGGCAATTTGACCAAAATCTCGCTCAACACCGCCGCGGTCGTCTCGCCGCCCGAGGTGAAATCCGTCCCGACGATGACCTCCTCCACGCCCTCGCCCAAAATTTTTTCGGTCAGGCGCTCGATCGGGGCCTCGTCGGGCATATTGCCCTCCAGCGAATGCAAATCGCCCATCAAAACAAAATACGTTCCGTCGTGGCAGCGGGCCCGCTCCATGCTCGCCACGTCGGTGGGCATGCTCACGACCATGAGTTTTTTGCGGTCGCGCTCGGGGTCGGCGCAAATGTCGCACAGCTCTTTGTCGCACAGGTTGTTGCACGACGCGCAGTGACGCGCCGCGGCCAAGGCGCCATCCAAGGCCCGGGCCAGTTCCTCGGCGCCGGAGCGGTTTTCCTGCAGCAACAGGAAAGCCATGCGCTGAGCGCTTTTCGGCCCCACGTTGGGCAAAGCCTGCAGCGCGGCGATCAGCCTGTCGATGGGGCCGCCGAAGCGGCCGGAATCCTCGGCCGCCCGGGCCGACCTTTTGCCTTCGGCGCTCATCGTTTTTCCCGACCCTTCCGGCTCGGCGCCGAAAAAGCCCCGGGCATGCCGGGGCGCGGGTTGCCGTTCGACGCGGCGAATCTCACTTGAACAGACTGTCCAAACCGCCCGGCAGATTGAAGCCTTGGGTGTACTTTTGCAGGTGGCGGCGCTCCGCCTCCTCGGCCTTTTGCATGGCGTCGTTGACCGCCGCCATCACCAAATCCTCCAGCATTGTCTTGTCTTCTTTGGCCTCTTCGATCACGTCGTCGCTAAGCTCGATCTTTTTGATCTGGTGGGCGCAGGTCGCCACGACTTTGACCATGCCCGCCCCCGATACGCCCTCGACCTCGATTTGGGCGAGCTCCTCTTGAGCCTTCTGAAAGCGTTCCTGCATCTTTTGGGCTTGGGCGAGCATGTTGCCCATCTGTCCGCGTATCATTCTTTTCTTTCCTTGTGTGATCCGCGCCATGCGCGGCGATTGCTTCCGGCCGCATCGGCCGCATGTCCGAATTATAATCTGACGCCCTCGGTTTTCGCCAAAGCCGGGCCAAGCCCGACTCGGCGGGCGGGCGATCCGCGAGCCGGGCTTAGCCGCCCTGCCTGCGCCGCTGCGCCCCCTTCGCCTTGGTTGGGGGCGGCCCCGAATCGTCCGCCGCAGCCGCCTTGGCCGCATTTTTCGCGCCGGACGCCGGATCCGTCGGGTTCCGGCCCCGGGGCGCTTGGGGCGCCTTCGCCGCCTTCGCCCCCCGGGCCGGCTTGGCCGCCGGAGCCGATTTGCCCGCCCGGGTTGCCTCGAACGCCCGGGTTGCCTCGCACGCAGCGGATGCCTCTAAGGGCGCGGGCTCGGCGCTCGCTTGACCCCGCCCCCCTTCAGCCCTTTTCTCCTCTTGGCCCAAGCGCGCGTTGCCCTCGCCGGGTTGCCCGGCCTTCAGCGCGCGGCGCGCTTCGGCCTCGGAGCGCCGCGCGCCGTCTTGCCGCCCGATCTCGGCCGAGTCCGACTCGGGGCGTTTTTTGACCTTGGGCTTGGGCGCCTCGCGCGCGCTTGGGGCCAAACGCCACAGGCCGCCCAAGGCCTTGCGCAGCGTCAAGGCGCCTTCGTCGGACAAAAGGGTTTTCAAGTCCTTTTCCCGCCGGGCCGCCGCCATTTCCTCAATCTCGGAATCGTGGCTGCGCAGACCCTTTTGCCACGGCGCGGGCGCGCAGGTGACTTTGCGGCCGAACGCCTTGGTCAAGGCCGCGGAAGCCAAACGCAAGCCGTCGGAGCACAGACTCTTGCCCGTGAAATGCTCGCGCGTGGGGTTGAAGGCCAAGCGCACGACGTCGCCGTCGCGGAGCGAATCGACCGACACGATCGCCGTGTAGTTCAAAAACGTCGTCAGAGTCGAGCTGTCGCTCATGGCCCGCATCAGGTCGATGGCGAGCGGCCAATTTTGAACCGAGAGATCAAAATCGGGCTCCCCCACGTCCTTGAGCGACTTCGCCCACCTGTCCATCCCCGCCGACGCGCCCGCACCCGCGGGCTCGTCAAACCAATAGTTGTCGAAGGAATCGTCGGCGCCGCCATCCGGGCCGCGCGGCGCGGGCCCGCCGTCGGCGTCCCAATTGTCGGCGTCGCTCGGGCCCCCGAATTCGCGCGGATCGAGCGGCGCGTCGGGCCAATCCCCCCAGCCCGCCGCCCCATCCCAAGCGTCCATTTCGCCCATGCCGCCCCGGCCGCCCCGATCCGGGCCGTCGGATTCCCGCGCCCATTGCCCCGCTCGAGCGGGCCTTGGGCGGTCGTCGGCGCCGAATCCCCGGGCCCGGCCCGGCCGATCCCGTTCGCCGCGGCCCGGATTGGCTTCGGGGCCCGCATCCCGATCCGCTCGGATCCCGCCCTCTTCGCGGCTCCGACCGATCGTTTCGGCGCCCCGGCCGCCCGAACGCTCGATTCGCGCGGCGCGGGGAGGCGCTTGGCGGCCGGGTTCGTCGAAGCGCGCGCCGAAGGCGGGCGCCGGCCGAGTCATCCGAGGCTCGCCCCCCGCGCCCGCGGGCCGCGGCCGGCCCAACTCGCCGCGCTCCCTCCGATCGCCCAACCCCGGCCGATCGCCGCGATCCATCGCCTCTCTCCAGCCGCCGCGTTTGCCCGCGAAGGCGCCGTCCGGCCGTTCCGGCCCGGGGCCCGGCCCAGGGTCGGAATCGCGCCCAAGGGCGCGACGACGCTCCGGCAAAACCGAACCGGCGCCGCGGGAGGCCGAGGGGGATGGATGGGAAGACGGCGAAGAGGGGGCGGGAACCGAGGCTTTGCACGAAGGCTCCGGGGCGCCCGGGCCGCCGGGCGTCGAGGAATCGGCGGCCCCTTGCGGCCTCGCCCGGCCATCGGCAAACGAAGAGGCTTGGGAAAACGCGGCGGGAACGGGCCGCGCGGACTGTTCGGCGCGGGCAAGCCCGGGCGTTTTCGCCCGGTCCAAATCGCGGGGCGCCGGATTCGTTTCGGCGCCGCCGGTTGCGCGGGCGTCGACTTCCGATCGGGTTTGGGCCGGGCACAAGCCCCTTGCGCCGTCCGCTTTTTGAGTCTTTTCCCCCGGCGCGGGGCGTCCGGCGCCGTCGACGCCCGCGCCCGGATCCGCCCCGGCCGACTTTTCCGAGCCTTCCCGCCCCTTCGCCTGAACCGACTCCGCCTGAGCTTGGGAGCCGGCGGGCGCGCCGAGGCCGGATGCGGGCGCCGAATCCATGGCCGGATCGCAGGCGGGGACGGCGGCGGATTCCGCGGCCGAGGCCTCAAGCGGCGGATTCTCCTTCAGGGGGATTTTTTTTTTGGCGCCATCCGCGCCGTTTTGCGCGCCGCCCTTGCGCGGCGCATCGGGCCGATCCTCTTGGGCGGGGCCGGGCGCGCCCGAACCCGCCCGGCCCTCTTGGCCATCCCTGCGCGAAGCGGCGGGGCGAGGGTCGCGCAGATCGGTTCCTTCGACGCTTCCGCCGCGCTCGAAGGGGCGCGGCACGATGGGGGCGAAAGCCAGCATGCGCAGGACGGTCATCAGAAAGCCCGAATAGTCGTCCGGCGCATAGGGCAGATCTTTTTTGCCCGTCACCGCGATTTGGTAATACAGCTGAACCGTCTCGGGCGAAGCCAGTTTCATCAAGGACTCGAAGCGCGCCCGGTCCTCCCCCGCCGAAGACAGCGAGGAGGGGGCGGCGAAATAGCCCGCGAGCTCCAGCAGCATCAGCGCCATCTGGTTGAGGGTGGACTCGAAGCCCACGCCCTTGCTTTTGAGGTCGTCGAGCAAGCCTTTGCACGCCTCGCCGTCGCCCTGGGCGACCGCCTCGAGCAGGTCGAACAGATACAGCCTGTCGATCACGCCCAGCATCTCCCGCGCCCCCCGGGCGGTGACTTGGCCGCCGCCCAAGGCGATGGCCTGATCGAACAGGCTCAAGCCGTCGCGCATCGAGCCCATGGCGGCCCGTGAGATCACCGCCAAGGCGTCGTCCTCGACGCTCACGCCCTCGATTTGGGCGATGCGGCGCAAATGGCCCAGCACCTGATCGGGCGAGAGATTGCGCAGGACAAACTGCAGGCAGCGGCTCAACACCGTGACGGGAACTTTTTGCGGGTCGGTGGTGGCCAAAATGAACTTCACGTAGTCGGGCGGCTCCTCCAAAGTCTTGAGCATCGCATTCCACGCGCTGGTGGTGAGCATGTGGCATTCGTCGATGATGTAGACCTTGCATTTGCCCAAAGAGGGGGCGTAGCGGGAATCCTCGATCAGCCTTTTGACGTTGTCGATGCCGTTGTTGCTCGCGCCGTCGATCTCGATGACGTCGGCGAAGCGCCCGCCGTCGATCGCGACGCAAACCTCGCACCTGCCGCACGGCTCGCCGTCTTGGGGATGGAGGCAATTGATGCTTTTGGCCAAGATGCGGGCGATGGTGGTCTTGCCCACGCCCCGCGTGCCCGTCAGCAGATAGGCGTGGTGCAGCCGGTTTTGCCGAGAGCCGTTGAGCAGCGCTTCGACCACATGGCCTTGGCCGACCAGCTCCCTGAAAAAACGCGGCCGCCACTTGCGGGCCAACACTTGATATTCCATAGCTTCGCTCTATCCCAAAACGCGGGGCTGCTTCAAGGCTGCGGGAACGGGAAAGCGGCGCCCTAACGCACGGCGATGCGCGCCCGGATCTTTTCGGCCAAGCGCTCGACGGCGCTGACATACAGCCTGGAGCGGTTGTACTGCCAAATCACCATGAAATTGTACAAGCCCACGCGCAGCTCGGAGTCGCCCGAATCCAACCGCAAGGCGTAGGGGAAGCCGAATTCCGTGTTTTCGTCGATTCCCTGGGCGGGAATGAAATCCAAGCCGTAGCCGAAGCGCAGCGCCGCAAGCGGCGCCTGCAGATCCGTGTCTTTGTCGATCAAGGCGCCCAAGTCCTTCAGCGGCGCTTGGGGATTCACCCGGCGAACGGGCAGGCTGATCGGCTCGCCCCGGCGCCAACGAAAATAGCGCAGGTAATTCGCGACCGAGGCGGCGACGTCGCCCGGGTTCGACCAAATGTCGGCAAACCCGTCGCCGTCGAAGTCCACCGCGTAGTACTCGTAGCTCGTGGGCATGAATTGCGGCATGCCCATGGCGCCCGCGTAGCTGCTTTTGAAGGACCCGGGGTCGCGGCCCAAGCCGTAGGACAGGCGCAGAAGGTGACTCAACTCGTCTTGGAACATGGCTTGCCTGCGCGGGTGATGGAAAGACAGCGTGGTCAGGGCGTCCACCGCCCGGTAGGAGCCCATGTTGCGGCCCATGTTCGTCTCGACCGCCAAAATGGCCAAAATCACTTCCTTTTCGACGCCGAAGCGGCGCTCGACCTCGTCAAAAACGGCGGCGTTGCGGCGATAGAAGGCGGCCGCCTGATCGGCCTTGGCGTCGGAGGCGTTGTTTTTGGCGAACGTCGTCCACGTCGCCGTCGCGGTCGAAGGCCGCTCGACCGCCGCGATGACGCTGTCCTTGGGCTCGATCACGGACAAGACGGGCCGCGCGGCCTCGGCCACGGGCCGCGGCAACCGCCGCATGAAGCAATCCAGATCCGGGCAGGGAACCGCGTAGGGATTGGGCCGCCCGATCTTGGGCGGGATCAGTGGCTTTTGCGGGGCGCGGGGGCGCGCCGGCGGCGCGGAAACGGCCGGGCGCGCCGCCGTTCCGGCGACGTGGTTTGGAGACGGCGCGGCGCAGGCGGGCAAAACCAAGGCGCACAGCGCCCAAGCCCACAGCGCCCGCGCCCTTGACCGCGGCCAAGCCGCGAAAAGCCGCCCCAAAAGGGCGAACGAACGGGGGCGAATCCTAAAAGCGAGCATGGCGGCACCTTGCGATTGCGACAAAAAAAGCCCTGCGGGGCGGGGCCGATTTTAGCATAGCCGAAATTCGGCCCGCCGCCGGGCCAAGCGGAGGGGCTCGGCCCAGGCGCGGGGCTTTCGGCGCACAAGCCGGATGGGCAAGAGAAAAACAAGAAAGGCAAGAAGGAAACGCGGGGGG
>CAJPTP010000052.1 GCA_905373555.1 uncultured Francisella sp.
GCTTGAGCGTTTTTTTTTTGCCCCCGCCAAACTGCCACCCCAAAAAAAGCGCGCCGCTTGGCGCCCCCGAGCCCTAACGGCCCAAGGCCAACTCCATCGCGGTTTCGCGAAACAGCTGCCAAGGGTCGGCCTTGAGCGCCCCTTTGGCGGCCATGTCGATTTCGGCGCAGCGCTGCGCGGCGCGCAGCAGCCCCGCGCCGCCGATGCGCATCGCCGCGCGAGGGGCGATCTCGCGCTTGGAGCCCCAAATTTTGGCCTTTCTCAAGGCCGACGCGACGGACTCGCGCCGATCCAGCGCGTCGAACAGGCGCAGCAGCCGGTTGACGTCGGCGAACAAGATGCCGTTGTGCAGCGGCAGCGGCGAATCGGCTTTGACAAAGCCGTCGACGAAGCGGTTGACGCGCGCGACGTCGCCCTCCATCCATGCCCGGGCGAAGTCAAACATGTCGTAGGCGGCGCTGCTGCCCACCGTCCGCTCGACGTCGCTTTGGCTCAAAACATGGCCCGGGGAAAACAGCAGCGAGAGTTTCTCCACCTCTTGCCGGGCGGCCATGAGATTGCCCTCGACGCGCTCGGAAAACAGATCCGCCGCCCCCTCCTCGATGCCCAGCCCCGCGGCCTTGAGCCGCCCGGAAAGCCACTGCGCGAGCCGATCCGGGCCCACCGTCGGGGTTTCGAGCATGCCCGCCGTTTTGGCCGCCTCGGCGCAGAACGCCTCGTTTTTGCGCCGGGCGTCGACCTTGCCCAAGCGCGCCAGCAGAAAATAATCCACGGGCGAGGGCCGAAGCAGATCCAGCAGTTTTTTTTCGATCGTCGCGCCCAGCTCCACGCGCGAGCAATCGATCTCGATCAATCGGCGCTCGTCGAAGAGGCTGCCCATCGACGCCGCGTCGCGCGGCGCCGACCAATCGAAGCGGGCGTCCTCGACCATGAAGCCCACGCGGTCGGAATAGCCCAAGCCCCGGGCCCGCTCGCGCACCGCGTCGGCCGCCTCCAGCGCCAAAGCGGGCTCCTCGCCGTAAACAAAGAAGCGCCGGGGGGCGGCTTGGCCATCGCCCGCGAACATGGCGGGCAAATCCTCGATGCGGCAAAACGGCATGCCGGACTCCTCCGTCACAACCGGCAAAGCCCGGGCGCTGCGGCCCGGACCGGGTCAAAAAAAGGCGGCGCAAGGCCGCCTGGGATCACTCGCCTTCTTTGAGCTTCTTGACCGTGAGCTCGCGGGCGCGCGCCGGGTTGGCCTTGCCCTTGGACAGCTTCATGACTTGGCCCACGATCGCGTTGAGCGCCTTTTCTTTGCCCGCGCGGTACTCCTCCACGGACTTGGGGTTGGCCGCGATGGCCTGCTCGACCATCGCCACGATGGCGCCTTCGTCGGTGATCTGCCTCAAGCCCTGCTTGTCGATGACCGAATCGGCGGTGGCGGACGGATCGTCCCACATCGCGTCGAACACCTTCTTGGCGAGCTTGTTGGACAGCGTTCCGTCGCTCACCCGGGCGACCAAGCCCGAAAGCCTGTCGGCTTGGATCGGGGAGCGCGACAGGTACATGCCCTCCTTGTTGAGCCGGGCCGCCAGCTCCCCGTTCATCCAGTTGGCGGAGAGCTTCGGGTCGGCGCCCTTCTCGACGCAGGCTTGGAAGTACTCGGCCGTTTCCTTGTCCGACGTCAGCGCATGCGCGTCGTAGCCCGACAGGCCCAAGTCGTTTTGCAGCCGCCGCGCCATCTGATTGGGCAGCTCCGGCATCTCGGATTGGGCGCGGCGAAGCATCTCGTCGCTCACCTCGATGACGGGCAAATCGGGGTCGGGGAAATAACGGTAATCGTGCGCGTCTTCCTTCGAGCGCATCGCGCGCGTCTCGCATTTGTCGGCGTCGAACAGGCGCGTTTCCTGAACGACCCGGGCGCCGCTTTCGATCACGTCGATCTGGCGGCGCGTCTCGTACTCGATGGCCTGCTCCAAATTGTGGAAGGAGTTGAGGTTCTTCGTCTCGGTGCGGGTGCCGAACTCGGACGCGCCCTCGGGGCGAACCGACACGTTGGCGTCGATGCGGAAATTGCCCTGCGACATGTCGCCGTCGCAAATCCCCAGCCACCGCACCAAGCCGTGCATGGCTTTGGCGTAAGCCACGGCCTCCTGGGCCGAGCGCATCTGCGGCTCGGACACGATCTCGATCAAGGGCGTGCCCGTGCGGTTGAGGTCGATGCCCGTGGCATGGCCCAAGCCCTCGCCCTCGTGAACGGACTTGCCCGCATCCTCCTCGAGGTGGGCGTTGTTGATCTCAATGTCCTTGAACCCGTCGCCGCAGGCGATCGAAATCTTGCCGCGCTCGATGATCGGCTTCGCCATTTGGCTGATCTGGTAGGCCTTGGGCAAGTCGGGGTAGAAGTAATTCTTTCGCTCGAAAATGCTGCGACGGTTGACGGTCGCCTCCAAGGCCAGCCCCAGCTTGGTCGCCTTGGCCACCGCCTCCTTGTTCGGGGAGGGCAAGGCGCCCGGGAAGCCCAGGTCGATCTCGCACACGTTGGTGTTGGGGACCGCCCCGAATTCGTTGGGGCTGGGGGAGAAGATTTTGGACTTGGTGTTGAGCTGAACGTGAATCTCAAGACCGACGACGGTTTCCCATTTCATGGCAAGTCTCTTTCACCGGCCTTCCAAGCGACCTTGGCCGGCCTTGATTTCGGACGCCAAGCCGGGGCTTGGCCGGCCGCGCGCGGCGGCCCGGTGTTGTTTTGGCGCGAAGCCCGGCGTCGAGCCGCGCGGGCGCGGGATCGGCCCGCCGCGGCCCGAGCGGCCTTAAGCGGCTTGGGGGCGGCGCTTGTGGAAATCGCTCGCCTGCTGCATCGCGTGCGCGATGGACAGCAGCTTCGCTTCCTCGAAGCGGTTGCCGACCAGCTGCGCCCCGATGGGCAAGCCCGAGGACGAAAAGCCCTGCGGCAGGCTCATCGCGGGCAAGCCCGCCAAGTTGGCCGAGGTGGTGTAGATGTCCGAAAGATACATTCGCACGGGGTCGGTCATCTCGCCGATCTTCGGCGCGGGCGTGGGGCACACGGGCCCAAGCAGCGCGTCGCATGTCTCAAACGCCTTGGCGAAGTCTTGGGCGATGAGCCGGCGCAGCTTGGCCGCCTTGAGGTAGTAGGCGTCGTAAAAGCCCGCGCTCAAAACGTAGGCGCCGATCAGGATGCGCCGCTTGACCTCGGGGCCGAAGCCCTCGGTGCGCGACATGACGTACAGATCGTCGATGGTTTTGGCGTTTTCGCTGCGATGCCCGTAGCGCACGCCGTCGAAGCGCGAGAGGTTGGCGCTGGCCTCGGCCGACGCCAAAACGTAATAAGCGGGGATGCACAGATCGGCGCGCGGCAGCGACGCCTCGACCACGTCGGCGCCCAAGGAGCGCAGCAAATCGGCGGCGGCCTCGACCGTCTTGCGCACGTCCGCGTCGAGCCCGTCTTCCATCCATTCCTTGGGCACGCCCACTTTCATGCCCTTGACGCTTTGGCCCAGCAGCCGCGCGTAGTCTTCCTTCGGACGGTCGCGCGATGTGGAGTCTTTGGGGTCGAAGCCCGCCATGGCGTTGAGCATCAGCGCGCAATCCTCGGCGGTTCGGCCCAAGGGGCCCGCCTGGTCGAAGCTCGAGGCGTAGGCCACCAAGCCCCAGCGGGAGTTCACCCCGTAGGTGGGCTTCAAGCCCGTCACGCCGCAATGCGACGCGGGCTGGCGGATCGAGCCGCCCGTGTCGGAGCCGATCGAGGCGGGGTAGAAGCCCGCCGCGACGGCGGCGGCGGAGCCGCCGGACGACCCGCCCGGGGCGCGCTCGACATCCCAGGGGTTGCGCGTGGCCCCGAAATGCGAGGTTTCGCAAGTCGAGCCCATGGCGAACTCGTCCATGTTGACGCGGCCCGCCGCGACCATGCCGGCGTCCTCGAGATTTTTCACGACGGTCGCCGTGTAGGGCGAGACGAACTTCTCGAGCATCTTCGAGCCGCACGAGCTGCGCCAGCCCTCATGGCAAAAATTGTCCTTGACGGCGAAAGGCACGCCCAGCAAAGGCTTGCCCTCGCCCTCGCCCTTGGCCAAAGCCTCGTCGGCCTGTTTGGCCCGGGCCAAGGTCAACTCGGCGTCGAGGGCGACGACGGACTTGATGCGCCCGTCGCCTTGCTCGACTCGGCGCAAGCATTCGCGCGCGAGCTCCTCGCTCGACACTTTTTTGGCGCGCAACGCCTTGCCGACGTCGGCGATCGATTCGTAATCCATGCTCTGCTTTCCGAGGGCGCGGCGAGCTCTGCCCGCCGCCTTGCAAAAACAAAGGGCGCGGCGGCCCAAACGCGAGGGATTCTAAGCAATGCGCCAAACCATGTCAAAAACGGCGGCGGGCGCGAGGGCCGCGCGCCTTGCCCCGGGCTTGTTTGCGGGGCGCAAGCCGCCTTGGGCCGCTCACCCCGAGCACGGGCCGGGACGCCCGCCCGGCCCTGTCGGACGGGCGCCCGGGGCGCCAAGCGCGCCGGACGGGAAACGGCCCAGGTCAAAGGGATCGAGCGGCAAAAGCGAGAAAGACACCCCAAAAAAACGATGAGCGGGGGAAAACAAACGGCGGGGACAAGCCCCGCCGTTTGGCGCCGTCGCCTTCGGCCGCGGCGTCGAAGCGCCGGCCGCCATGCGCGGCGGTTCGGGCCCCTAGACCCGGGCGGCCGCCGGTTGGCCTTCGGACGCCGGCTTAATTCAAGCAGTCGAAGGACTCGGGCAGGATTTGCCCGCCGTCGACAACGATGGAGTGGCCCGTGACAAACTTGGCCTCCTCGGACGCCAAGAAAACGGCGGCGGCGCCGATGTCGATGGGCTCGCCCAAGGTCTTGGTCGGGATCGCCTCGGCCATCTGCCTGGTGTATTCCTCGCCTTGGGCGATCAAGCCCTCGGTGAGAATGTTGCCGGGCTGAATCGCGTTGACCGTGACGCCGAACTTCGCGAGCTCCAAGGCCGCCGTGCGCATGAAGCCCAACTGGGCGGCTTTGGTCGCGCCGTAATGGCTCCAGCCGGGATAGCCCGTGATGGGGCCGGTGATGGACGAGGTGATCACGATGCGGCCCCACTTTTGCTTCTTCATCGGGCCGATCGCCGCCTTGGCCAGGCGAAACAGCGACTTCACGTTGAGGTTGAAGATGAACTCCAGCTTGTCCTCGTCGATCTCCTCGATCGTGGCTTGGGGGTAAACGCCCACGTTGGAGCACAAAATGTCGAGCCGACCGTGCTTGTCGATGATTTTTTTCACCGCCGCCTCCCCCGACTTGGGATCGCTCGCGTCGAAGGGAAGATACTCGCCCTTGAACTCGGCGGCGGTCTTTTCGCCCGCCTCTTTGTCCAAATCGGCGACGATCAGGGTCGCCCCCGCCATGGACATGCCCTGCGCAATGCCTTTGCCGATGCCTTTGGCCCCACCCGTGACAAGAGCGATTTTTCCGGTCAGATCAAACACTGTGCGTCTCCTTGCGGCTGCGCCGCTGTTATTGCGACAACGCGCCCCCAAGCGCCGAGCGAACCGCCGTCCGGGCGCAAAAAGGCGCTCGGGAGGCCCGAACAACCGCGGCTCCCCCCAACGCGACGCGTTGGGGACGGATAAAAAAACAAAAAAAACGGGCCCGAAGCCCCTGCGCCGAAAGCGCCGGATCAGAGGAGCCGCGCAAAGGAACGCGCGGCGCGGCGCAAGCCCGGCCCCGGCTCGAAAGCCCTTGGCGCCGAGCGGCCGCTCGAGCAAAGGGCGCGGGCCGCCCAAGCGTTTAGGATTGGGCGCAAACCACGCCCTGTTTTTGCATGAAGGCTTTGGTCTGGGCGGGGTCGGCCGCGCGCATCGACTCCATGAACGCCTTCTTTTGCGGGGCGGTGAGCTTGTTGGCGCAGAATTTAGCCTTAAGCCAGCTGTCTTGGTCGGCCGGGCTCGCCGCGGCGTAATCGGAGAAGGTTTGGATGGAGGCGGCTCCATCCGAGGCGCCGCCGGCCCAAGCGGCGGCGGGGAAAGCCAACGCCGCGGACAGAGCGGCCCAAGCGAACGAGCGCCAAGCTGTGTTTTTCATCGCAGTGCCTCCCAGGCGCGCCAAGCCCTCGGCGGCCCGAACGAGCGAGGAACAAGACCCGCCGCCGGGCGCCGAGGCAGGACGCCCCGGGCGGGCTCTCCCCGCCCGGAAAAGCGCGGGCGCCAAGCCAAGCGCCCGCGCGAGCGCCGACATTCTTGATTCCTACATTATATGCGGCCAACGACCCTTTTATTCAATCCCGAACAAACGGGCCCCAAGCGGCGGGCGCTCGCCCCGGCCCGCTTGGGCGAGCGCCCGCCCCCAAAACCGCGCTCACTCGACGACTTTGGGCACCACGAACATGCCGTTGACGACCTGCGGCGCCAAAGCCAGGCAGGCGTCGCGCTTTTGCGCCGAGATCGAGACGGGCTCATCCTCGCGCAGCCGGCACGGCTCCTCGTTGGTGTGCATCAAAGGCTCGACGCCTTCGGTGTCGACCGCGCGCATGCGCTCGATCATCGCGAAAATGTCGTTCAACTCGGCCAGCGACGCCGCTTCCTCTTGCTCGGTCAGCGCCAGTTTGGACAACTTGGCGGCCTGCCTCACATCCTTTGCGCTCAATGCCATGGCGCATGCTCCTTGACCCTGCGGCCGGGCCGCCCGGGCTCGTTGCGCCTCGCCCTTTGCGAGGCCGCGTTCAAAAACGGGGCGATCAAACGCCGGCGCGCCGGCGCCCGGCCCCATCGCCTTAAGTCTATACCAATACCCGATCCGTCACGCCCAATCAAGCTCCGGCGCAGACGGATGGGCCGCGCGGCGAATCATAGCGCCGGCCCTTTCGGGTTCCGGGCCGGGTTTCACATTTAATTTTAAGCGCCTTCATTTTCCCTAGGCCATGAAGTAAAATCCCCAATCCTTTGACGGATCAAGGGCGATGCGCCCATTCCTCGGCGTTTGGGCGCGGGCCCCTTGTTTGCGTTGCGTTTGCGCCTGTTGCGTCGCGCAAGCGCGGGGCGGATCGTTTGGTTTCGCCCTTTTCGCGGTACCCCATCTGCCCCCGCCCGGCGCCAAGCGGGCCGAGCGGGGATATTTTTGTTTTCGTCGCTTCGTTGCGCGCCGACAAACGCGCGC
>CAJPTP010000053.1 GCA_905373555.1 uncultured Francisella sp.
TTTTTGGGGGCCCAAGCCAACGGCGGCTCGCGCCGCGCGGCGCGCCGGCCCGCCCGGGCGGCCGGGCGCTTTAGCCCAACATTTTGACGGCCTCGTCGAGATTGACCGCGACGATGCGGCTCACGCCCTTCTCCCTTTGCGTCACGCCCAACAGCTGGTTGGCCATGCGCATGGTGATTTGGTTGTGCGAAATGTACAGAAACTGCGTGCGCTCGGAAAGCGCCTCGACGAGCTTGCAAAACCGCAGCGTGTTGACGTCGTCCAAGGGCGCGTCGACTTCGTCCAGCAGGCAAAACGGCGCGGGGTTGAGGGTGAACAGGGCGAACACCAAGCTCATGGCCGCGAGGGCCTTTTCGCCGCCGGAAAGCTGGTGGATGGTGCTGTTTTTCTTGCCGGGGGGCCGCGCCAAAATCGTCACGCCCTCCTCGCTGGGCCGCGCAACCGCCCCAAGCCCGGCCGACGGCTCGGCGGCGGACAAGCCGGCCTGCCCGATCGAGCCGGGCGAGCCGGCCGAATCGCCCGCGCCGCCTTGCGATTTTCGCCCGCCGGATCCATCCGGGCCCGCTTGGGGCGCCGCGGCCACCGCGCCTCGGCCGTCCGGCGCGGCGGGCTTGACCGTCTCGAGCCGCGCCTCGCCGCCGCCGAACAGCTGCGGAAAAATCCGCCCCAGCCTGTCGTTGACGTCGCGGAAGGTGATGTCGAACAGCCGCTTGCATTGGGCGTCGATGTCGCGGATGGCGCCCTCCAAACGGTCGATCGCCCCTTCCAAATCGGCGCGCTGATCTGCGTAGTTTTGCGCGGCGGCCTCGCGCTCGGCCAGCTCATCCAAAGCGCCGAAGTTCACCGGCCCCAAGGCGTCGAGCTCGGCGGCGAGGCTTTGCGCCTCTTTTTGCAGCCGCGGGGCGTCGCTTTGCGCCCAACCCAAGGCCCGCAGCGCCGCCCAATCCGCCCCGCGCGCCGCCAAGGCCGCTTGGGTGTTTTGGGCGGTGAGGCGTTTTTCCTGCGCTTTGAGCGCCCGCTTTTCGCGCAGCGCCCGGGCTTTTTCGATCTCCCGGCCGTTTTGCCCCTTCAAGGCGCGCCACTGCTCTTGGCCGTCCTTCAAGGCTTGGCTCACGGCCGCCTGGTCTTCAATTTCGCGCTCGAGCTTCGCCTCGGCGTCTTTGAGGCTTTGCAGCGCCGACTCGTCGTCGGGCTCGGCCCCATCCGCGCCGCCCGGCGCCGACGCCGACGCCGACGCCGCCTCGCGCGCCTCGCGCTCGTCGCGCTCGTCTTGCTCGTCGAGGCTTTTGAGCTGCGCGGCGACCGACGCGAGCCGCTCGCGGCTCACCGCCCGCGCGCTTTCGACGTCTTTGAGCCGCAGCGCTTCGGCTCGGCGCGTTTCGCGCAAGGCGGAGAGGCTTTGCTCCGCCTCGTCCCGTTCCGCTTGGACCCGCCCTTGGGCTTCGCTCGCCTCGGCGTGGCGCGCCGCAAGCGCAAGCGTTCGGCCCAAGGCGGCCT
Organism: uncultured Francisella sp.; assembly: GCA_905373555.1. Lineage (GTDB taxonomy): Bacteria > Pseudomonadota > Gammaproteobacteria > Burkholderiales > Neisseriaceae > CAJPTP01. The sequence goes on from CAJPTP010000053.1 coordinate 1,498, forward strand.
CAAGGCGCGCATCCAAGCTTTCGGCCTCCAAGCCCATCGCGCCCAGCGACTCTTCGAGCGCGGCGCAGGCGCCCTGAAGGCGCTGCTCTTCGGCGCGCCGTTGCGCCCGCTCGCGCTCTTCCTTCGCCCGGCGCCGGGCGAGTTCGGCCAGGCGGCGTTGCCGCTGCGCCGCGAGCCGCTCGGAGCGCGCTTGGTTTTGCGACAGGCGCAGCTGCGCGTCGCGCGCGGCGAGATCGGCGGCGCCAAGTTGGGCGCGCAGCCGATCCAACGACCGCTCAAGCTCGGCCAAGGCGTCGCGCCGCGACCTCAAGGCGGCTTCGGCGTCGCGCGCCATCGGCTCGAGGCGCGCGATCTCGCCCCCCAGCCGCTCGCTTTGGGCCTTGGAGCGCAAGGCGCCCGCGGCGCCCGAATCGCCGCCTTTGGCGGCCGACAAGGCGTCAAGGCGCGAGCCGTCGGGCAGATAGGCCCGAGCCCCGGGGCGCGCCGCCAAAAACCGGGCCAAGGCGTCCGCGTCAAGCGGCCCCGGGGGCGCGCCGTAGGCGCCGTCCAGCCAAAGCCGCAGGGCGGGCGCAAAGCATTCGGCCGCGCGGGTTTGATCGGCCAGCGCGACCAAGCCCAAGGCGGACGCCTCGGCGCGCTCGCGCTCATGGGCGGCATCCGCGCCCGCGCCCCGGGGCGCGCCCTCGGCGCCGGAGCCGGAGCCGGAACCGGAACCGGGGCCGCATTGCGCAATCGCTTGGCCCGGAGCCAAAACGGCCAAGCCTTGGGCGATGCGCCGATAGGCGCCGGGCGCCGCCTTGCGGGCGGAGAGCCGCTCGCGCAGGTCAGCCGCGACGGCGTCGCGCCACGCGGGCTCAATCTCGATCGACTCGAGCAAAACGGAGGGCGAATCCGCCTCCGGCTCCGCGGCCAAACCGCCGCCCTGCCCGTCGCCGCCGCCTTTCCCGTCAAGCCCCGGCGCCGAGCGGGCCGCCGCCCGATCCTCATCCAACGCCATCTTGCGGGCGCGCAGGCTCAACAAGTCGTCGCGCAGCCGATCGCGCCGAGTCCGGGCGTCGCGCAGGGCGCGATCCAAGCCGTCTTTTTCGGCCTCCAAGGCGCGCATTTGCGCGCCCAAGCGCCCCGCCTCGCGCCGACTCTCCTCAAGCCGCCGCCCCAACTCTTCCCGCTCGCGCGCCGATTCGGCCTCCTGCTCGCTTTCGGCGGCCAAGGCGTCGGGCGCATCCGACGCGTCGGGCGCGTCCGCCTCATCCACCGCGCCCGCCTCGCCCGGCTCATCCGACTCGTCGCCCGGGCCCGCGCCCTCAAGCCGCCCGAAGGCGGCGGCGCGATCCCGCGCTTCTTTGAGCTTGGCCTCGGTCTCGGCGCGCCTCGCGTTGAGGTCGCTTTGCGCGCGCTTGAGAAATTGCGACTCGCGCTCGGCCTCGTCCAGCTCGGAGCGCTTTTGCGCCGCGTCGGCCTCCACCCTGCCCCAACGCTCCCGCCCGTCGTCCAAGCGCGCCTCGAGGCCCTCGATGCGCTCGTCGGCGGACTCCAAGCGCAGCGAGGCCTCCGTCCATTCGTCGTCGAGCCGCTCGATCTCGGCCTCGCGCTCGTCTTTTTGCTCGGCCAAGGCGGCGCGCTTGAGGCGCGTCTCCTCCATCCGCCGTGCCCGGGCGCGCGCCTGCTCGCGGGCGCTTTCGATCTTCGCCTCCAAGGCCGCCCTGCGCTCGCGCAAACCCGCCCGGCGCAGGGCCAAGTCCGCCTCGGACTTTCGGGCCCTGTCCAAGGCGTTTTCGTTTTCCAGCCCCTTGCGCTCGAGGCTTTCGGCCGCCTCGGAGAGCGCCTTGAGCGCGGCGTCGGACTCCTGCGCCTCGCGCTCGGCGCGGGCGCTCTCGGCGCCCTCGCGCAAATAGCGCAGGTAATCCACCGCGTCTTGGGCCGCTTTCAGCGCCGCCGACAGCTCGCGATGGCGCGCGGCCGCCTTGGCTTGGGCGCCGAGCCGCCGAATTTGGGCGTCCAACTCCCGCTGCAGCGCGGACAGCCGATCGAGGTTGGCGCGCGAGGCGGACAGCTTGGCCTCGGTCTCGGCGCGCCGCTCCTTGTACTTCGAGACCCCCGCCGCCTCCTCCAGGTAGCGGCGCAGCTCCTCGGGCTTGGCCTCGACGATGCGCGAGATCATGCCCTGCTCGATCACCGCGTAGCCGCGCTTGCCCACGCCCGTGCCCAAAAACAGGTCGGTCACGTCCTTTTTGCGCGCGCTTTGGCGGTTGATGAAATAGGCCGACTCGCCTTGGCGGTCGAGCGTGCGCTTGACCGAGATCTCGGCGTAGCGGCCCCAGGCGCCTTGCGGCGCCGCTTCGGGGTCGGCGTTGTCGAACACCAGCTCCACCGCCGCGCGAAAGCTGCGCGGCCGGCTCGCGGCGCCGTTGAAGATGACGTCTTGCATCGACTCGCCGCGCAGCTGCTTGGCCGAGGATTCGCCCAAGACCCAGCGCACGGCGTCGATCAGATTGCTCTTGCCGCAGCCGTTGGGCCCGACCACGGCGACCAAGCTGCCCATCAGGCGAATGTTGGTGGAGTCGACGAACGACTTGAAGCCGACAAGGTTGATGGCGGTCAGGCGCATGGGCGTGGGAAACGGGCAGGCGGGGCGGCGAAGCGCCCGGCCAAGCGATGAAAGGGGCGAAGAATAAGGGGAGCGCCAAAAGCGACGGCTCGGCGGCGCCGAACCCCAAATCGGAAACAATCAAAATCGGAAACAATCAAGCGATCAAGCAAAAACCGTCGATTCAGAGCCGTCAATTCAACCATCGATCAACAATTCAGCGCCATCGCTCAACAAATCAAACGGATCAAACAAAAAACAACAACACATCAAAAACGGCGCCAAGCCAAAACGCCATCCAAAGCCCGCCGGCGCCGGGGACCCAAGCCGATTCGGCGGCGTTTTGGCGGCCAAGCGCAAAAAAGGCGCCGACGCGCCTTTGGGCTTTGCCCCGCCCCCGAGCTTACGGGTTCGCCGAACCGCCCGAGCCGCCGAACCGGCCGCGCCCGCGGCGCTAGTCCCAAGCGGCGGATTCGCCCGGCTCGGCGCTCGACAGCCACACGGGCGCATGGTCGGAGGGGCGCTCCCTGGCGCGCATCGACAGGCTCACGCCGCCGCTTTTGAACAGCGGCCTCAGCTTTTCGGAAACCAAGATGTGATCGATGCGCAGCCCCCGCCTTTTTTCGAAGGCTTGGGAGCGGTAGTCGAACCACGACGCCATGCGCCTGTCGGGATGCAGCTCGCGCATCGCGTCGCGCAGGCCCAGATCCAAAAAGCCTTGGAAGATCGCGCGCTCGGCGTCGGTGGACAGAATGTGGCGCCGCCAATAGTCCGTCGGCTCGGTCAAATCGACGTCGCCGGGGGCGATGTTGAAATCGCCCATGACCGCCAAATACGGGTAGCGCAGGCTTTGCTCGCCGACGTAGTCGGCGAAGCGCCGGTACCAATCGAGCTTGTAGGCGAACTTCGGCGAATCGGCGCCCTCGCCGTTGACGCAGTAGGCGCACACCACGCGCAGGCCGTCGTAGGTCGCGGCCACGACCCGGCTTTGCGGGTCGTCGCCGAACTGCGGCGCCCCGATTTGACCGTCCTCGGGGTTGGACCGCGAAAGGATCGCCACGCCGTTGCTTTGCTTTTGCCCATTCCAAACCGAGCGGTAGCCCACGTTGTGGAAGGCCGCCATGGGGAACAGCGCGTGCTCCATCTTCAGCTCCTGCAGCGCCAGCACGTCGGGTTGGCGCGTCGCGAGGTAATCAACGACATGAGACTGGCGCGCCCGCAGCGAATTGACGTTCCATGTGGCGATGCGCATCGCTCGCTCCCTCCCTTCGGCCCAAGCCGCGCCCTTAGGCCACGGGCTTGCCCCGGCGCTCCTCGGCCGCGGGCTTGTCGAGCTCGAAAACCTGATGCAGCACGCGCGTCGCGAGCTCCAGGTACTTCTCGTCGATCAGCACCGAGACCTTGATTTCCGAGGTGGAGATCATCTGAATGTTGATGTTTTCCTCGGCCAAGGCGCGGAACATTTTCGCCGCCACGCCCACGTGGGCGCGCATGCCCAGACCCACGATCGAGAGCTTCACGACCTTGTCGTCGGCCTCGATGCTCGCGGCGCCGATGGAGCACTGCACGTCTTGGAGGATCGCCAGCGCCTTTTTGTAGTCGGTGCGCGGCACGGTGAAGGAGAAGTCCGTCATCCCCTCGCTGCCCGTGTTTTGGATGATCATGTCGACTTCGATGTTCGCGTCGGCGATCTGACCCAAAATTTGATAGGCGATCCCGGGTCTGTCGGGCACCCCCTTGATGTTGATGCGGGCTTGGTTTTTGTCGAACGCGATGCCCGCGACCGCTGCGGCTTCCATCATGTGGTCGTCCTCCTCGAAGGTGATCAGGGTGCCCTTTCCGCCCTCTTCCAGGCTGCTTAGCACGCGCAGCCGAACCTTGTATTTGCCCGCGAACTCCACGGAGCGGATTTGCAAAACCTTGGAGCCCAAAGAGGCGAGCTCCAGCATTTCCTCGAAGGTCACGGTTTCCATGCGCCGCGCCTCGGGCACCACGCGCGGGTCGGTGGTGTAGACCCCGTCGACGTCGGTGTAGATTTGGCACTCGTCCGCCTTCAGCGCCGCGGCCAAAGCCACGGCCGTCGTGTCCGAGCCGCCCCGGCCCAGGGTCGTGACGTCGCCGTTGGGATCGACGCCCTGAAAGCCCGCCACGACCACGACCTTGCCCGCCTTGAGGTCGGACAGGATCGGCTCCGTGTCGATGCTGTCGATGAGGGCCTTCGAATGCGACGAGTCGGTGTGGATGCCGACCTGCCAGCCCATGCGGCTGCGCGCCTTCAGGCCCTCGGCCTGCAGCGCCATGGCCAGCAGCCCGATCGTCACCTGCTCGCCCGTGGAGACCACCACGTCGTACTCGCGCGGGTCGGGAAACTCCTGCATTTGCTCGGCCAAGGCCACCAGCTTGTTGGTCTCGCCGCTCATGGCCGAAACCACGACCACGACGTCATTGCCCTCGCGCTTGCACTGGGCCACGCGCCGGGCGACATTTTTGATGCGTTCGACGGAACCGACCGAGGTGCCGCCGTACTTTTGCACGATGAAAGCCATTCGCTCTTGTCCTGCCGCGCCAAGGCCGCCGCACAGAGGGCTTCCCAGCGCGGGCCGCGGGTGAATTGAATCGTCTATTCTATCCAAATCGGGCGGAAATTACGCCCCATTGCCCGGCCGGGCCCGAAAAACTTGGCCCGGGCGGCGAGCTCGGCCGAACCGCCCGGGCCCCCGGGATCGCCGTCTGCAAGCAAAACATCAAGCTGCGCGGCCGCGCTGCGCGATTCGACGGCCGAATCGCTTATAATCGGCGGCTTGCCCTCTGCCGCGTTTCGGCC
>CAJPTP010000054.1 GCA_905373555.1 uncultured Francisella sp.
TCATGAAGCTGCCCTTGGCCAAATCGCCCGCGTCGGCGCGCTCGCCGCCGCACAGGATCTTCGCCCCGTCCTTCTTGGCGACGTCCATGTAGCGCAAGATCTTGTCCAGCTGGCCTTTGTTGATTTGGGAGCCCAGTTGCGTGTCGGGATCCCAAGGCATGCCGATCTTGATCTTCTCGAAGGCGGCGACCAAGTCGCCGACGAAGCGGTCGTAAATCTTGTCCTGCACGAAAATGCGCGAGCCCGCGCAGCACACCTGGCCTTGGTTGAACAAAATGCCCAGCTGAGCGCCTTCCAAAGCCTTGTCGTAGGGCATGTCCTCAAAGAAGATGTTCGCGGATTTGCCGCCCAGCTCCAGCGTGGCGGGGATGAGATTCTCGGCGGCGCCGAGGGCGACCTTGCGGCCGATCTCGGTCGAGCCCGTGAAGGCCACCTTGTTCAAACCCTTGTGGGCGCGCAGGCAATCGCCCGAGACCGAGCCTTTGCCCGTGACGACATTCAAAACGCCGGGCGGCAGCAGATGGCCGATCTTCTTGCACAAGGCCAAAAGGCTCAAGGGGGTGCTGGAGGACGGATGGATCACGACCGTGTCGCCCGCGGCCAACGCCGGGGCCAACTTCCACGCGGACATGAGGAAGGGGAAGTTCCACGGAACGATCTGACCGACCACGCCGATGGGCTCGCGCACGATCAAGTTGATCGTGTCGTTGTCGGGCTGGTTCATTTGGTCTTCCTCGCCCCGAATCACGCCCGCGAAATAGCGGAAATGGTCGGAGGAGAAAGGCACGTCGATGGCCAAGGTTTCGCGGATGGGCTTGCCGTTGTCCAACGATTCGATCATCGCCAGCTCTTGGGCGTTGTCGTCGATGACTTGGGCGATCTTGAGCAGAATCTCGCTGCGCTGCGCCGCAGTGGTCTTCTTCCAGCTTTGGAAAGCTTTTTGGGCGGCGGCGACGGCTTGGTCGACGTCCTCGCGCGAAGCCTCAACGAAGCTCGCGAGCTTTTCTCCGTTGGCGGGGCAATAGGAGTCGAGCGTCTTTTTTTCCGAACCCTCAACCCACTTGCCGTCGATGAACAACCCGTAAGACGATTCGATCTTGGATTTGTCGAATGATGCAGCCATGTCGGTCTCCACTGTCGATGTTGACGAATCGGGCGAGCCGTCGTTCGGCGCCACACTGCCCGCCTGCGCCCGCCGCTGGTTTGCCGGATTCAAGCCGCCCCCGCTTGGCGGTCGCGTCGCTCCAACCCGCAAGCTTTGATTGTCCACTTTTGACGAAATTTGGCAAGAAGCGCCTGATTTTTCATGCGCCGCAAAAATTATCGCCCGGGATGCGCCGCCCAAGCGGATTTTTGCCTCATTGCGCCGCTGCGCACTTCGAGCGGCGGGAAAAAAGTGAGTTTTTTTCGCGACAAACCGCTTCTTTTTTTGCGTTTCGGGGCTTGCCCGGAGTCGGGCCGGGCCAAGAGGCGTTCGCCCCGCGCGCCGCCTGCGTCGGGCGCAGGCTCGAATCGCCGCAAAGAACGAACCGACAACGGCGCGCCCGACACCGCCGCCGCAAGTTCGCCTTCGGGGGAAAATCGTCGGGGCCTGAGCCTTGGCCGCGGCAATGCGAGGCGCAGGGGGGGGGGGAAAAAAAAGGGAAGGCTGAGTCCGGCCCAGACGATTGAGCGGCCGCCAAAGCCCGAGCCGGGCTTGACGAAGAAAAGCGGCGCAAGCCGAGGCTGGCTGCGGCAAGAAAGGGCGGAGCGCAAGACGCCGGCCCGCCCAAGCGCGCCTTGGGCGCCCAATTTTGAATCGATGCGCCCAAAATCCAAGCGCCGCAACGCCCTGAAATCGAAACGCTGATGCGAACCGCTTGACGCATCCCAAGGCGATTGGAAAAGGAACTTGGGGCAAGGCAATGGGAAAAAGGGCGAGGAGGCGTGCGCCCGGCGCGAAGCAAAGTCGGCCGGGCCGGAAGCCGGCAAAGCCCAACCGGCGAAGAAAAACAATCGGCCAAGGCGGATCGGGAACCGACGCCCAACCGGTTTGATCGGCTTCAAAACCAACGCCCCCTCAAACCGGCGCGCCTCGGGGCCTTGGCGGCTTGCCTTCGCCCGCCAAATGCGCCGCCGCCAAGCTTTGAGAAGCGAAGGCAACGCGGGCCGGGGATCGCAAACGAAAAAACCTGAAAGCGCCGACATGGCGCGTCGCATGTCCATTCCGCTCGGCAAAGCGCCAAGAGAAGGCGAGGGGCCGAGCCCGGCGAAAATCACAAGGCGCGGCCAAACCGTTTGCGCCTCGCGCCGCGATTCGCAAGACTTGGCCGTCTCGTTCGACGTTCCGGGCGTCCTTGCGGCGGCGAAGGCGCCGGCCGGCAAAATCAACGCGGCGATCGACGGCGCGGCGCTCGCTTCCAGCCCATCGACAGGGCCCGAACGCGCGGGTTCGCGTCTTGGGGCGATGCGGAGGAGCTGTTCATGGCCGAAATGATGGCCTTGGGCGGTTGGCGGGTTCCCGCCATGGCGCGCGCTGCGCGCGCGTCAAACCCACCGAATATCGCGGGCGCCTCGAGCGCGCCGTCGGGTTTCGCGGCGGCGTCGACGATTAAAAATCGCTCTCCAAACGCAAAAAGCCCGGGGCGATTTCGACCCCGGGCTTCCGGCAAGCGCCCCGGGCCAAAAGACGCCGGGCTCATTGGATTGGTGGCCAAAGGCAGAATCGAACTGCCGACACAAGGATTTTCAGTCCTCTGCTCTACCAACTGAGCTATCTGGCCAAATTGACAAACGGCCCTGAAGGCCGCTTGGGCGGCGCCATCGCCCTGAAGGCGATCGATGCCGCATTGAATCGTGGTTGCGGGGAGAGGATTTGAACCTCTGACCTTCGGGTTATGAGCCCGACGAGCTACCAGCTGCTCCACCCCGCGACGGAAATTTTGATTATACGCCAAAGGCTCTGCGTGTCAAGCGGGAAGAAAGAAAAAACTCGGAAAAAGAAAAATTCTTTCCCCTCTCTCTTTCCGCCGCCTCAAAACGAGGCGCCGCCAACCCAACCGGCGCGGCCTCAACCCCATCGCCGCCCGAAGGCTTCGGGCTTTGCGCAAACACCGCAAAAGCGAAAGGCGGATCATAGCGCGACTCGCGCGATTGTCAAAGCCCAGCGTCGGCGAACCAAGCGGCGAAACACTTTTCCTCTTGCACCGCCCGCGCCCCGCTTCCTGCGCCGCAACGCAACGATTGCGCCAACGGCGAAGGGCCCTTGGCGCCGGCCAAGCGGATCACGCCGGGCGTTGTTCAGCAAGGCGCGCAGCGGCGACGCCGCAGGCGTCGGCGAATCGTCCCAAAAACCGCAGGAAGCTCTCTCGCGCAAAGACGAATGAACCGCGCGCCGAAAATGCAGCATGCGAGTGGGGAGGGAGAGGGAAAAAAAGAGGCGGAGAAAGAAAACGAAAGAAAAGGAAGAGGGAAGAGAGAAAAAACCAACCGGCAAGCAACCCGCAAAAGAAAGCAAACAAGCCGAGGCGCGCCAAAGCGCCATGAAAAAACGGAGCCTTCAAACCCCATCACGCCGCAGGTTCAAGCGCCTTATGCCCAAGCCAAGCCAAGCCGACCGGGCCCAATCGGCTCAAGGGCCCCAAGGGCGCCGAGCAGTCCGCGCTTGGCGCAAACGCAAAGGCAGGCCCGATCCGAATCCCGGCGCGTCGCAGGAGACAAAGCGGCGCGTCGCGGCCGGTTGGCGACAAACCCGACCGCGGTCGCATAAGAGCCGCGCGAAGCGGCCAAAGCGGCGCATTGGGCTCAAAAGCGGCCGATGGCCCACAAGCAGTTGTAGGAATCGAAACTTTTGTCGAACCAGATCCAGCCCGACCGGGTTCCCTTGCGCCGCTGGTCGTCATAATCCGGCTTCCAGCCTCGGCTGGAGCATTGATCGGCGTCGCGGGCGGAGATGTCGCTGGCGAGCCAGTCTTTGGCGAAACGAAACTCTGCCCGACTGTCGTCCCGGCCCCAACGGGGGCCGGCGTTTTGCGGCGCGGGCCAAACTTCGCGCATTGAACGGCCGGCGACGGCCGCGCCGCCGCGGTCGTCCAAGGGAGGGCGCGGGCCGCCGCGCCGCAAGCGGCTCGCGCGCGCCGTAAAACCGGCCCCGGAATGCCCGTCGCCTTGATTTTTGTCGGATCGCCCGAACCCGTCGCTGCCTCCCGGGACCGCGCCCAAATCGGAGCCCAAGCCGTTTTCGCGGCGCAGGCAATAATCGTCGTTGGGGGATATTGGCATAGATTTTTTTCTCAAACCGTTGTTTTCTTCTTTGGCGGAGTTTCGCAGGCCGCCCAGCGCAGACACGCTTTGCCGCTGATTCAGCCCGCCGCTTGCCCCGGGCGAAAACCGGAGCCGAATCAAACGGACGGCGCGCGGCGGGCGCCCGAGGCGAACGCCCCCAAGAGCAAGGCGACGAGCGCGCCCAAAACGCGGCCGGCGCGACCGGCGCGAGCCGCGCTTGAATTGAACCCCGCGGCGGCGGAAAACCCCCGCTTGCCTTCGCCGCCCGGGCTCGCCCCGACGCCCCGACCGCCTCAAGCCCGGGGGATGGGGGAGGGAGACGGGCGTTGCCCCCCCAAAAAAAGCGGATCGGCCTCGGCGGGAGCGAACGCATGCGCCGAACCAAAACACAGGGCGAAAAGAACAAAAGCGAAACGGAAAACGGAAAAGGGCGGAAAAAACAAAACGGCGATCGCCGCGTGAAAGGACGCGCCGCCGGACGCAAAGCCGGCGAAAATCCGCCCCGAGAATCGAAGCGCAAACAAACGCTTCGCCAACCGCGCCGCATATGGGCAGGCCGCCCTTAGGATCCGCGCCCGGCGGCAAGCAACCGCAAGGCCGCGCAAGGCCCTGCGGCTCGAAGCCCGGGCCGAGTCGAGGTTGGGAGCGGAAAATGGCGGAGCCCGACCGCTCGTTCATTGTTGTAGGCTATCACGAATAGATTCAATACTCAAAATTTTGCTCGCCGCGCCGCTCGGCAACAACAAAAACCGGCGAAGCCGGGCCGCTTTGGGCCAACGCATCCGCGCTCGCCCTTTCCCGTCCGGCCCGAAGAAACTCAGGCGCTTCAGCTCAAAACACCGAAACCGCCCTCGAGCGGGGCGCTTTGCGCGCCCAAAGGCAAAACAACAACAGGCCGAAGCATCATTGCGTTGGCCAAACCGAACCGGATCGTTTGGGCCAACCGGATCCGCCCAAACTCTGTTTGCGCGCTTGGATGAACGGAAAGAAGAGGCAAAAAGAAGGGAAAGACTTGAAAAATCTTGGCGGGAAAAGGGAAAAAACAACGAATCAATCCCGGTTTCAACCGAGCGGCAAGCCAAGCGAGCCGCGGCGGGCGGTCGACCGCGCGCCATCCCAACCATCGCAGGCAAGAAGCGCAGGATGCTGCCCGGCCTAAGCGGCCGTCGGCCCGGCAAAGATCGCGGCGCTCGGCGCGCATGGGCGGACAGCAAGGGCAGACAAAACAAAACAAGGCGGAAACAAGAAGAAAAGGAATCGGCGCAGCCGGCGCGCCCGCCCGCGCGCAAGCGAAGCGCGCCGCCAAGCCGGGGCCCACGGCTTCAGCGCCCCTCAAGCCCAACGTCGACCGGCTCACGGCGCCCCTTGGATGCCTTGGGGCGCTCGGGCGCGGGGAGGTGGCGGCGCAAAAGCGCGGCGACGGCCGCGCCCGGCGCGTCAATCGTCGTCAGACGGCCCCATTTGCCCCTTCGGGCCGTCGCCTCCGTCGGAATGCCCATCGGATTGAGACTGCCGAACCGTCTGAGCGGAACCGTATGGGGAGGAGAATCGGCCGGATCCGTAAACCGTGACGCCTTGATCGTCGGCGGATGGAATTCCCTCCCAAGTCGGCACGCTCACCTCATCCGCATCCAAGCGCATGGGCCTGGCGGGCAGAGGCTCAAACAGCCCATCCCCCCCATCCAAGCCCCAACCGCGATTCAAGGCGGACAATCCGACCTGCGGGATCAAAGTGGGGGCGGAGTTTTGCGGATCATCCGGCGCCGCCTTGCCTTGGCCGCGCCGTTCGCGCTCCAGCAGCGCCTCGGCGAAGGACCGCTCCCCGCCCAACGCCCTTGCGCCGTTTGCGCTTTGCTTGCCGCCCTCAAAGCCCAAATCGATCGATCCGCTTGGGGTCGGCGCATCCGGCCCCAAGGCGACGCCCCCGCCCAGCGGCGCCGTGGGCGTCCAAGCGGGAAAAATCTCTTTGCCCTTTCCGGGGTCGAAAAACACCTTCACCCCGTCTCCGCCGATGCGCAGAAGCGCTCTTTTTCCCTTGGCGACGTCGCCCGAGCCCGGAACGAAGGCGGCCAAAGGGTCATCCGACATTCCCGACCCCCGCCCCATCGCCGCTTGCGCCGAGCTTGGGGCGGCAACGGCGACGGCGGCGGGAGAGACTGTTTCGGAATCGGCCGAAACGTCCGGCCTCGAATCGGGCGCAGCCTCCGCTCCGTCCGCTCCGTCCGCTCCGCTCGCTCCGCCCAAGGCGCCCGGGCCGCCGAAATCCGGGAAAGACGCCGATTCGGGGGCGACGAATGCGGATGGCCTTGCTTCGGAACCGGCCCAATCGTCTCGGCCGGCCGAAAAATCCGTTCCCAAGCGCGAGGGAACGCCCAATCCCGCCCTCTCCTTGGAGGATTGAGCCTGAGCGGGCTCATCCGACTCGCCGCCCCGGTCTTCCGCCAAGCGCGCGGCCCATTCTGGGCCATTCAAGCCGTCTTGCCGGGCGGCTGCCGCATCCCCCGCCCCCGACGCGCCCGAAAGCCCCGGGCCCGAAAGCCCCAAGACGCCGACCGGCGTTTCCCGGGCTTCCCGGATCGGCGCCGTTTCGGCGGCGCCGGAGGCGCTCGCCGCG
>CAJPTP010000055.1 GCA_905373555.1 uncultured Francisella sp.
CTGGTGGTGTGGGATCGGGGCGACGCGGGGTTGGCGGAGCGCTTCGACCGCGAGCTGCTGCGCGGGGCGGGCCAAAGGCTGTGGGAAGAGTGGGACGGCGCCGAGATCGACCGGCGCGAGCCTGAGCTCAAGGGGCGCTTTTCGCGCGGCTTTTATCTTCCGGGCGAGGGCCAATTGGATGGCCGACAAGTCCTGGACGCCTTGCGCGTAGAATTGCAGGGCTTGGGGGCAAAGTTCTGTTGGAATGACGACGCCGATCGGCCCGCCCCCTTGGATTGGGGCGCGGCGGACTGGACGGTCGATTGCCGCGGCTTCGGCGCCAAGGATGATTGGAATGGCGAGCAAACGGCGGCCGACCGGTCAAGCAAGCTGCGCGGCGTGCGCGGCGAGGTCGCCCGGGTGTATGCCCCAAAGGCGCGGTTGAGCCGGCCCGTGCGGCTGCTGCACCCGCGCTACCCGCTTTACATCGCCCCCAAGGAAAACCATGTTTTCGTGATCGGCGCGACCCAGATCGAAAGCGACGACGACTCGAACGTGACCGTGCGCTCCGGCTTGGAGCTGTTCAGCGCCCTTTACGCCGTCCATCCGGGATTCGGCGAGGCGCGGATCTTGGAGCTTTTGACGCGTTTGCGCCCGACGCTCAACCACCACGACCCCGAAATCCGGATCGCCCCGAAACGCCGCTTGATGCGCGTGAACGGCCTGTTCCGGCACGGTTTTATGATCTCGCCCGCCGTGACCGACGCCGCCGTCGAGATTTTCTCGGCGCTGCGCGCCGGGAAAACCCCGAGCGCGGATTCGGTTTACGGCCTGCCCGCGGTTGCGCCCGCAGACCGATAGATCGGCTTGCGGGATCAAGGAGAAGACAGTGAAAATCAAGCTCAACGGCGAAAACAAAGAAGTCGAGGAAGGCTGCACCGTTGCCGGGCTCGTCGAGATCGCGGGGTTGCGCGATCCCTTTTCGGTCGCCCTGAACGGCGCGTTCGTGTCCAAGTCCGACTATGCCGAGACGCGCTTGTCGCCCAACGACGAGGTGGAGGCGGTCAAGCCCGTCTTCGGCGGCTAGATCGATTCGGGCGGGGCGCGTTTCCTTCGCGCCCGCCCCTTTTCTCTCCGTTTCCGGCACCCCGTTTCCGGCCCGGGCCGGAAACGGCCGCTTGGGCGGCGAAAGGATGCGCTTTGCTTTACTTTTGGCTGCTGCGAACGCACATCGCTTTGGCGACCACGAGCCTGCTGTTGTTTCAGTGTCGTTTTTGGCGCAAAACCTTTTGGCCGAAAAAAAAGATGCGCCGTCCGATGCGATGGATCCCGCACGCTTTGGATTCCGCGCTGTTCGCGACGGGCTTGGCTTTGTGCTTCGCCACGGGCTTCATTCCGTTTTACACGGCGATGTGGTTGGGCTTCAAGCTGCTGTCCTTGGCCTGCTACATCGGTTTTGGGCTGGTGGCGATGCACTCCGAGCCGCGCTCGGCGCCCGCCTTCGGCGGTTACTGCTTTGCGACGCTTTGCGCGGCGCAGATTGTGTATCTCGCGATCTTCAAGCCCGCGATCGTTTGAGAGCCGGCCTTCTCCGGGCCCGCCCGGCCTGCGCCGAGCGCCCTTCTTTTGAATCAACAAAATAAACAAATTAAAACAAGTTATTGATATGTTTTTCGAGAGAGGCCGGAGTCAGTTCAGCGGAATCGGCGAACACTCCTTGGAAAACACATCCTGCCCATTCGATAGCTTTATTCTTTTCTTGATGGCGCGCCGCCGGATCACGGTATTCGATCAGACAACTGTGTCCATTATCGTGAGCTCTCTATAATCAATGGTTCGATAGCTTTTTCTTCATTGCCGACAGCCAAACAACGTCATTGGTGTTTTTGTAACGAGAATATGGAAACGAATGGCGGAGCTTCAGTTGCTCGCCCTTCATGTCGGCCACAATTGCTTTGGCGATCGCTTCGTCAAGCTTGATGGGAACGGCGTTCCCGATCTGCTTGTATTGCTCTTGAATGGAACCGCATATTTTCCAATGCTCCGGAAACTCTTGGATGCGGGCGTATTCCTCGACGCTCAACGGCCGATCTTCGACGGGATGGCATAAATCCGTTGCGGGCATCGTGGGGTTGGTGACCAGGGTCGGCGAAGGGCGATCGAAGCTGAGCCGTCGAAAAAATCCGGTTTTTCCCCCGCCCAATTTCAGCTTCGAGCCCATGGCCTCTTCCTGCAAGTCCGCCGGAAGATCCCTCCAGCATTGGCCCTCTTTTAGCAGACGGTAGAATCTCAGTCTTTTCTCGGGGAATTGGACGTAGTGCAAATCCTCCTCGTTCAATGAGCCGATCGCATCTCTCAGGGTTTTCCACTTCGGCAAACCGAAGCGGCCGTATTCTTCATGTGTCGGGGACAAGTAGGGCGCCTTTCCTTGCCCTAACTTTGCAATCATGACGACGCGCTCCCGAATTTGAGGGGCGCCGAAATTGGCCGCATTGTAAAGCTCAAAAGAAACTGTGTATCCCGCGTGTTTTAGCCGGTCGAGGATCACAAGCAGGGCGCCGCCTTTCAGCGGCTCTTCGACGTCTTTGTAAGGGTAGGGCGCAGACAGCAATCCTCGGACATTTTCGATGACGGCGTAGGTCGGCTTAATCTCATTGATGACTTCAATGTATCTCAAAAAAACGTTGCCTCGTTCATCGTCGAGCGCCCTTCTTGAGCCTGCGGTGCTGAATGCTTGGCAAGGAGGGCCGCCAAAAATGACATCCACCTTTCCGCTGCTCGGGGCCTTGGCAAGCGTCAGGATATCCGCCGGTTTGTATTTGTTTATGTCGCCGATCAGCGCGGTTTGGGGGTCATTGGCGGCGATTGTCATTCTGCAATATTTGTTGAATTCGCAAGCCAGCAAGGCATGGATCCCGCCATTTCTCATGCCGATGTCAAGCCCCATCGCGCCTGAGAAAAAGCTCAATGCGACAATCTCAGGCAGGTCGTTTGTGAGCCTTTCGTGATCAATTGGATTGCCGGCAAGACTGGCATGATCAACCTGTCGTTGCGGGCGTTGAGCGTTCGCAGCGAAGGAACTTTCTTGCGCCGTTGCTTGCGTTTTTGTTCCGTTTGCCGGTTTGATAGGGGATACGGGATGGGCCTTCGACATATCGGCGGTGTTTTTGTCTGCGAGGAACTGTGAAGTCGTTGAGCGCAAGTCTAATCCCCCCATTTCAATCGCCAAATCCGACCCACTCTGTATGAAGCGCTTTCTCAAATAAACCATCTAAAAAATGGCCGTAGTCTTGAAAAATAGATGATAATCAAACTATTAATATTATCATTAAAAACGGCTCTTCTGTGACTCCCGTTCCAGAATTGGCAGGTGTCGCAAGATATTTTGATTTCACGGCCCAATTTTCTCGAGCCTATGGAGAGAGTTGGGCAATCCAATTGGGTTTTGTCGCATGATAGCCGGGGCGCGTGCCCTATTCCTGTCCGGCGGCGGGCGCGTTGCTTCGTTTTGGTTCCGCGGATGTCGCCTGATCCGGACTTGCCCGCAACGGTTTTTCGTGCGCTTGGGCTTGCGCCCGCCGCTTCGGCTCTTTCGAGATATGGCGCGGATGAGCTAAATTGGCGGGGTCGGCTTGATCCCGCGCCGATCCCAAGTTGGGCGTGGGGGAAAAAAATAGAAGGGGGAGGGAAAAAGGCGGTCCGGGCCGCGCGGCCTCATTGGTCTTTGGGGATTTCGCGGGGAAATTTGGCCAGCATCCGCTGCAAGGTGCGTCGGTGCATGTTCAGCGCCTTGGCGGTTTTGGTGATGTTGCCGTCGTTTTGACCCAAGGCGAAGTGGATGTTTTCCCAAGTCAGCCGCTTGAAGCTCATCCCTTCGGTTGGAATCGGCTCCTCGGTCAGCTCTTTTTCGCCGGGATCGGAGCCGAATGCCTCCAAGATGGCCTCGGCCGACGCGGGCTTGGGCAGGTACTGGTGCGCCCCCAGCTTCACGGCGGTCACGGCGGTGGCGATGCTCGCGTAGCCCGTGAGCACGACGACTTTGGAGTCGGGCCATTTGGCTTTGAGGTCGGGCAAAAGCTGCAAGCCGCTTTCGGCCCCGAGGTTGAGATCCAAAACGATCCCGTCGAATTCGCCCTCCTGCGCCATGGCGCCGTCCCGGCCTGGGGCGCAGACCATCTCCAAGCCTTTGCGCGCGAAGCTGCGCTTCATCAGGTCGGCAAAGATGTCGTTGTCGTCGATCAGCATGTAGCGGCCCGCTGTCATTTCTTCTCCTTTGCTCCCTGTCTTTCCGCTCTCGTTTCCACTGCGGTTTCCGTTTCCTCGCGCCGCGCCCATTAAGGCGGGGTGAAGGGCGATTCCTTGCGATTGCGCTCAAAGCCTCAAAGGGTTGTCGCAATTAAAGCGCGTTTGGGCGCCGCGCCAGCGCGGCAAAATGCCGCTTTTCTGAACCGTCTTATTTTGCGATCTTCGCGCGCGGGCGGGCATCCCGGCGCCCGGCGCCCGAATTTGGCTTGACGCCGTTGCGCCCTTTCCCGACCCTCTTGCCCGGCAATCGGCGGGCAAGAGGGCTTGTTTGTCGCATTGACTTTATTTTCCGCAATGTGATCATAGGGGATCCGCTTGACGCCGGCTTGCCGGGATGGGGCCGGGGTTGGCCCCGAAACGCGCCCCCATCCCCGAGCCGGCTTTGCAAGACGACAATGCGCCCCGGCGCGCCGGGGCGCGGGCATAGAGATGGACGACATGGATCAAACGCCTCATTCAACGCAGGAATCCGGCGCCGAGGATGGCTTCGGCGACGGCTTGGTTTTGTACGGGCGCCGTTTCTTGGGGCGCATGATGCTGGGCACGGCGGGCTATGTCTCGGTCGAGCGGCTGCGCCGCGCGGTCGAGGCGGCGCGGCCCGTCATGGTCACGGCGGCCCTGCGCCGGCAGTCTTTGGGCGGAACGAGCTCGGGCAACGGCTTTTGGGAGTTGCTGGCCGAGATGGGGGCGCCCGTTTTGCCCAACACGGCGGGATGCCTTTCGGTCAGGGAGGCGGTCGAGACGGCCAAGATGGCGCGCGAGCTGTTCCAAACGGACTGGATCAAGCTGGAGGTCGTCGGCGACGACGACACCTTGCAGCCCGACCCCTACGGCTTGATCGAGGCGGCGGAGATTTTGGTCAAGGACGGCTTCAAGGTCTTGCCCTACACGACCGAGGATTTGATCGTGTGTCGGCGCTTGCTCGACGCGGGCTGCCAAGCGCTGATGCCGTGGGCGGCCCCGATCGGAACGGGTTTGGGCGTGGTCCATGAGTACGCCTTGCGCGCTTTGCGCGAGCGTTTGCCCGACGCGACGCTGATCGTCGACGCGGGGCTGGGCCGGCCGTCCGACGCCGCCAAGGTCATGGAGTGGGGTTTCGACGGCGTGCTGCTCAACACCGCGGTGTCCAAGTCCGACGACCCCGTGGCCATGGCGCGCGCCTTTGCCTTGGCCGTCGAGGCGGGGCGTTTGGCGGCTCGGTCGGGGATCGTGGCGCCCAGCGAAAAGGCGAGGGCCAGCACGGCGCGCGTGGGCCGGCCCTTTTGGCAAACCGTTCGCGATTGAGCGGCCCGCGATTTCGCCGGGCAGGGGCAAAGGGCCGCAAGAAAAAAGAAGGCGGGAGCGCTTGGGAAATTTGTTGAAAGACGCTTGGGCGCAGGCGCGCCGGGCGCCCAAAACCGCGCCTCGGGGCGCCCAAGAGGGCGACGAGCCACCGTTGGGCGCATCCGCCTCGCCCGCATCGCGGCGCAACGCGTTTTATTTCACGGTCAATTTGCGCTGGGGCTATTGCGCGACGCTGACCATCGCCTTGGTTTGGTCGCGCGCCTATGCGCACGTGTTCCCGTTGCCCGTCAAGCCGTTGGCGACGGTGTGCGCTTTTTTGGCTTTGGTGAACGTCGCCTTGCACTATTTCTCCCGCAGGGGCATGTCCGCGAGCATGGCCACGGGCTTGGGCTTGGCGGCCGACGTCGCGGCGTTTTTCGAGGCGTTGGTGTTCACGGGCGGGGTGAGCAACCCGCTGACGTTTCTGTTCACCATTCCGCCCGTCATCGCGTCCTTGGCTTTGGGCGGGGTGGGGGCGATCTTGGTGGCGCTGTGCTCGGTGGCGTGCTACTTCGCTCTGTTTTTCTTGCATCTGCCCTTTCCGCTAACGTCAAGCGATCCCGCCTTGCTGCTGCGCGTGCATCTGGCGGGGATGTGGATCACCTTCGCCTTTTCCGTGCTGATGATGTCGGCGTGGGTGTCCAAGTTGTCCTTGCTGTTGCGCAAAAGCGAGGAAAGCTTGAGCCGGGCGCGCCTGCGCCAAATCGAGGATGAGTCGTGGCTGGCCTTGGGCGTCGAGGCGGCCTCGATCGCCCACGAGATGTCGACCCCGCTGAACAATTTGCTGCTGTTGAGCTCAGAGATGGCCGCGCGCGACGATTTGCCGCCCGACTTGCGCCGCGACGTCGAGACGATGTCGGGCCAGTTGGAAATTTGCCGAGGCGTGTTGACGCGCCTAAGGCGCAAGTCCGATTCGCCCATTGAGGAAGTCTGGATTTTTCAGGAGCTGGAACGGCGGGGGGGGCGTTGGCGCAACGTGCGGCCGGACGCCCGGGCCGAATTGGAGATCTTGTCCGAATTCGACGCGCTGGTTCGCATGGACGCGATTTTTTGGTCGGCGTTCCAAAACATCCTCAACAACGCCGCCGACGCGGGGTCGGGGCGCGTGCGCGTGTCGTCTTCATTCGACTCGGCCGCCAACGTTTGGCGCATCGCGATTGTCAACGCCACGGGCGCCCTGAGCGACGATCAGC
>CAJPTP010000056.1 GCA_905373555.1 uncultured Francisella sp.
CTTTGGATTGGCGCGGTTGCGCCCGCCCGAGCCTCAGCGCCCCGCCCATCGCCCTACCGCAGATCAACCCGAAGGCGTCGGCTTGTTGACCGCGCCTGCGGATCAAATGATAATTTGCTTTCCTTTTTCTCTTCGACCCGACCGGCGCCATGCCGACACAACGAAATGAGCTCACGATGTACATGGATTTCCGCGCCATCAGCGACGCCTCCTTGGTGATCGTCTTTGTCTTGCTGTACTTCGCCGCGCCCTACTTTTCGGGGGAGGCGGGTCTGATCGCCTTTCGTTTCCTGTTCGCGACCTTGGGCGTGGTGTTCGGCTCCATGTACGTTTCGCGCCTGTTCAAGATCATCGAGGTCTCGACGATGGGCGAGTTCATTCCATCCTCGGCCGACGTCGCCGCGTCTTGGGTGTTCTCGGTTCTCTTCGCGGGGATCTTTTTGACCCTGATTTTCGGGGTCAAGACGGGCTTTTTCGCGAGCGTCGCGGCGCCCGCCTCTTTGGCCGCCTCGCTTCTAAGCGTCCTGTACGGCTTGGCGATGGTGACGGGCCGGCGCTTCTTTGAGCAAAGCGCCCTGCGAAATCGGCCGGCGTCCGCCATCGACGACAAAGCGATGGTCAATTACGCGCCCCCCGCGACCCGAAAAACCCCGGTGGGGGGAGTCGGCGCCGCCCAAAGCGTCGGCGCCACGACGGCGGGCAAGCTCATGCGCCAAAAGGCGGCGGGCAAGGGCGGCGAGGCCGAGCCCCAAGGGCCGGTTGCGCCCGGCAATCTGCCCTACGACCCCAACGACCCCCAAGCGGTTTGGGGATACAACCGCATGAGCATCGACTACACCGTCGACAAAAAAGGGGGGCCGGAGGCCCTGCGCGAAACCGCGCGCCTGGCGTCTTCGGCCAACGACGAGCAAGCCCCGCGGTTTTACGGCAAAAACGAAAGCGCCAAGATCGGCGGGATCGACGTCGGCGGCTTGCTGTACATCGGCAACTCCGATTTTGACTACTCTTTGTACGACCGGCCGGAAATCATCAACGTGCGCCTGGCCGCCGCCAAGGGGGAGGAAAAACCGCGCAAGTTGAATTACCGCGTGGGCTATTCCGAAATGGACGAGAAGCAGCGCCTGCACTTCCTCAAATGGCTCGCATCGGGCCGCGGCTACGACGAGGACAGGGGCTACGCGTTTTTGTACCTCTACGGTTTCGAGCGCTACATCCTCGAAGACGAAAGCAAGGCCGAAAACCCCAAGCTCGCTCTGACCAACGCCCGCGACATCGCATCCGAGCTGCGCCGGCTGATCGGCGCCTACGCGGGCGACGCGTCGCTGTGCGCTTACGCCAACCAGCTGATGGAGTGCATTTACGCGCTGTTCGAGCCCGCCAAAATCGAAGAGCGCCGGGCGTGCTTTCCCGAGCGCTACCACGTCGCGACCAACTACGCCTTGGCGCGCGACTGCAACGGCAAAGAGCCCAAGCCCATCGACTCCGATTGGGCCCTGCGCTGGGCCATCTCGCGCCACTTGGCCGGAATGTCGTCCAAAGAGGGGCTCAGCGCCCAAGAAGCGGAGACGGCGCGGCTGCTGTATCCGCTGCTGCGCATGACCTTCAAAACCGAGTATCTGGAGCAAAGGCTGGGCTCGACGACCGCCCAGCCCGGATCCGAGCGCTTCGCGATCCCGGTCTACCCCGCCCTGTACTTTCACAACGCCCCCGCCGCCGCGGGCTCCCCCCCGTTTCGGCTGAACTTGAAGGACGATTGGAAAGAGCCTTTGATCGCGAACGAAGCGGGCGAGAAAATCTCGCGGTGCTTCCGCGAGGCGGTCAACCAAGCCAAGACGATCTACGGCAGCGACAACCTTCAGCGCTCGTGCTTGGGCAAGATCGCGGGCGTGTACGCCGAGCCGTTGGACGAAGCGTTTTTCAACGAGTACTCGCGCTACCTGCACGAGGAGCTGGAGGTCAGCGACTCGCTGACTTTCGACAGGCTCGCGGCGATGTTCGGCTCCGAGATCAGCGAGGGCGGGTCCGACGGCAACCAAGACGCGCTGCGCTTCGTCGACGCGATGGCGTCGAGCATGGGCTGGCGCATCGTGCCCGACCCGCTGCTGCACCCATTCCGGGCCCGCAAAGACACCCGCATCCCGCTGATCAAGCTCAAAACGGCGCGCCCGCCGCAAAACCTGCTGTCGATCAGCTCGGCGCACAAGGCATTTTGCCTTGCGGTCGCCCGCACCGTCTGCTCCCTGTGCGGCTTCAGCTTCTTGTCGGCGTGCGATTCGATCGTCAAGTCCATCGAGCGCAGCGGGGCGCCCGAGGACGAGCGCGCCTACCTTCTGCGCTACAAAGACTGGCTCGCCGCGCTGCCATCCAACGCCGAAATCGCCAAAGGCGCCGCGCGGGCCTTGGGCGAGGGCGCGGCCGGCTTCTTGGCCGAGGCGTTCGGCGCGGGCTTGGCCGAGATGGATCTGTCGGCCGACCAGTCGGCCCGGACGCGCCAAACCCTGCGCACGGGGCTGGGGCTGGACGCCATCGCCCTGCACAAGGCCGCGGACAAATTCAAAGCGGTCGAGGCCGGCTCCAAGCAAGGCGAGGGCGTCTTCATCGAAGGCAACCACGGCGACGGCTACAGCCAAGAAGACCTGCGCTTGGGCGAGCTGTTCGGCTTTTGCGGCAAGGATGTCGCCGTCATCCTGCGCATGCGGGCGCAGGGCCTTTGAGCCGGCGCCCCGCCAAACCCAACGAGCCGCGCGCCCGGCGCGGCTTGGAAAGCCGATCGATTCGACGCCTTTTTTGCCTTTTTTCGAACTGCGCCGCGCCTGCGCGCGCCCGGACTCTTTGACTTTGACTTTGACCTTGACCTCGCTTTCCCGCCCCCATGACGTTTCGGCGCCGCGCCGACGCCGCGCCCGCGCAAACGCGCTTCGGGCGGCCTTGTGCGGCCTGTTGGCGGCCTTGTGCGGGGCGTGCGCCACAACGGCGCCGACGCCGAGCCCATCGGCGCCGTCGGCGCAATCGGGCGCGGCGCCAACCTTGCAAGATCGGCATGGCGCCGGCGCCCTCATCCCAAGCGGCGGCGCGGGAGCCGACGCCGGCGGCGCGGCGGGCGAAAAAACGATCGCGAATCGCGCAGTCGCGGCCCAAGAAGCGGCGGCATCGCCCGGCGCGCCCGGCGCGCCCGAGCCGGATGGCGCATCCCCATCCACCCCATCGGCCGAAGCGACGGACGAAGCCGACCCCGACCCCGGAGACGGCGGCGGCGACGGCGTCGACGACGTCGACGCCTTCTTGCTTGAGCAAGGGGCCGACGACGCATCGCTGGCGCAATCGCCCGCCGCGGCCCGCGATCCTTACGAGAAGCTCAACCGCTTCGTGTTCGCCCTCAACGACAAGCTCGACGCCGACGCGATCGAGCCCTTGGCACGGGCCTACGGCCGGGCGCCCGCTCCCCTCAAAAAAGGGGTCGCCAACTTTTTCGACAACCTGCGCGACGTCGAAAGCGCCTTAAGCAACGTTTTGCGGATGCGGCCATCCGACGCGGCCAACGACGTCCTGCGGGTGACGGCCAACACGATCTTCGGCTTGGGCGGGATCCTCAACGTCGCCGACCGGGCGGGCCTGCGCAACAACAAAAGCACCTTCGGCGACGCCTTGTCCGACATGGGGTGGCGGCGCCCCAATTATTTTGTTATGCCGATTTTCGGCCCCTCGACCACGCGCGACGCCTTGGGCTTCGCGGCAAGCTTGGCGCTCGACCCCCGCTTGGCGGCCATGCCGGTCTCGGCTTACGCGGGAACTTGGGTCGTCGAAGGGATCGCGATGCGCGAGGCGCTGCTGGGTCTGACCGACTCCATCTCCGGCGCCTATTTGGACAAATACAGCTACACCCGCGACATGTTTTTCCTGGCCTTGGCGGCCAAAGAAAAATTGAATGCGCCTTCGGCAAGCGCGGCGCCTTGCGTCCCCGCCGAGGCGGGGCGCGGCCTCCCATCCGACCCCGCCCGCGCCCGCGCCCCTTCCTCGAAAAACAAGGGAAACAACGATTGCGCAGAGCGAAATGAGGCCCCAAACAAAGACGCCGGAAAGGGCGCGGATGGGGGCGCGCCCGCGCCCCTGAAAAACGCCGCAAACGTCGGCTCCGAAAGCGCCCGGAATCCGTGAGACGAAGGCGCGGCCGCTTGGGATCCGCCGTTTTGGATCGGCCTTTTCGGGGCGCCCGATCCGAGACTTGGCCGCCTGGCCGCCCGCGCTCCGCCCGCTTCGATCCCCTTTTCGACCGGCCGACTCATTTCGCCTCGTTTCGCCCGGGCCCTGCCCGATTCGCAGACTCGCGCCGGCCTGCCCGGGGCTTTCTCTCTCATGTAAAATAAGGAACTCAACCCATGCCGCTTGGGCGAGGGATTGAGCGCCGGATATGAGCCAACCCATAGAGATCACGGTGCGCGGCTACCACCTGGACGTGTTTCGGCACGTCAACAACGCCCGCTATTTGGAGTTTTTGGAAGAGGCCCGCTGGGCTTTTCTCGACGCCGCGGATGTGTACGCGCGGTGCGAGGAAAGGGGCCTGGGCCTCGCCGTGGCCGAAATCGACATCCGCTACCGCAAGCCCGCGCATATGAACGACCGCATCGTCGTGGACGCCAAAATCCAAGAAATCGGCCGGGCGACGGTCAAGATCGCCCAAACCGTGACGCTCAAGGATTCCGGCGCAAGGCTCGCCGACGCCGCGGTGACCATCGCGCTGTTCAACTTGAACACCGGCAGGCCCATTCGCTTGGATGACGATCTGCGCGCGCTTTTTGCGCGGGCCGACGCGGCCTGACGGCCGATCGGGATCCGTTTTTTTCTTCTTCCGGGTTCGCCGTTCGCCGTTTTTCGTTCACCGTTTTTCGTTCACCGTTCCCGGCGCCGCCCGGATGGGCGCGCCGTTTCGACAAGGAATCGCGCATGGCCGGTTTGGGCAAGAAATCGCCTTTGCG
Source organism: uncultured Francisella sp. (assembly GCA_905373555.1). Classification (GTDB taxonomy): domain Bacteria; phylum Pseudomonadota; class Gammaproteobacteria; order Burkholderiales; family Neisseriaceae; genus CAJPTP01. The sequence goes on from CAJPTP010000056.1 coordinate 4,974, forward strand.
CAAGCGCGCCGAGGGCCGCTTTGCGCGCGCAAGCGACCTCAAAAGGGCGGCCGTCGTCGTCGCGGCGGCGCTGGTTTTGTGGGCGAGTCAAGCGCTGAACACATCGCCCCGCATGCAGCCGTTCGCAAGCGCCTACATCACGGGCGAGCCCGCCAACGTCAACTACGCGGGCCAAGTCACCTTGCTGGACTTTTGGTACCCCTCCTGCCCCTCCTGCCGCGCCGACGTCGAGGCATTGAACGACCTTGACAAGCTTTACCGCGACTCCAAGCTCAAGATCGTGAGCGTCAGCCTCAACGCCAACAGCTTGGACGAAGTGAGGAAATTTTCGAAGGAATTCGGCTTCGAGCGGCGCGTGGTGTACGACCAAGGCGGCGCCTTGAGCGCCCAATTCGGGATTCAATACGCCCCGACCTACCTGCTGATCGACGCGCAGGGGAACCTCGTCTACAGAAGAGTGGGCAGATTCAACGCCTTCGCCATGAAGGACAAAATCAACGAGCAGCTGGCCAAAATCCCGTCCTAGCCGAGCCGGCCTCGAAGCGCGTCTTTCTCTTTGCGCCTTTGCCCCTCTTTCTTTGGCCGCTTTGCGGCCTTTTCGCGTCTTGGGCGGGGCCGTTTTTCTCGGGCTTTCTTTTCGAGCGCCGAAGACGGCGGCAAGCCAAACGGATGGGCAAAACAAAAGCCCCAAGCCGGAGGATCCGAAGCTTGGGGCTTGGGTCGGCGGCGCGGCGCCGCCGCGCTTGCCGAAGCCTTGCGGGAAATTACTTGAGCAAGTCCTGAACCGCCTCTTTCTCGGAGAACAGCTCTTTCATCGTCTTTTCGACGTACGGCTTCACGGCGTCGCTGATCTTGACGTCCTTCACGCGCTCGTACTTGCCGTTTTTGCAAACGACGGGCACGCCCGCGATGACGCCCTCTTTGAGGCCGTAGGTGCCGTCGGTGGGAACGCCCATGGTGACCCACTTGCCGTTGGTGCCCAACACCCAGTCGTGGATGTGGTCGATGGCCGCGGCGGCGGCCGAAGCGGCCGAAGAGGCGCCGCGCGCCTCAATGATGGCCGCCCCGCGCTTGCCGACGGTGGGGATGAAGGTGTTGAGATACCAATCGTCGTCGTTGACGACTTCCTTGGCGCTCTTGCCGCCGACCTTGCAGTAGCTCCAGTCGGCGAACATCGAGGGGCTGTGGTTGCCCCAAACGAACAGATGCTCGATTTGGTCGACGGGCTTGCCGGTCTTTTCGGACAGCTGGCTCAAGGCGCGGTTGTGGTCCAAGCGCAGCATCGCGGTGATGTTCTCTTTGGGCAGATCGGGCGCAAAGTGGGCGGTGATCATCGCGTTGGTGTTGGCGGGGTTGCCCACGACCAAAACCTTGACGGTCTTCTTGGCGACCTTGTTCAAAGCGGCGCCTTGAACCTTGAAAATCTGCGCATTGGCTTGCAGCAAGTCGGCGCGCTCCATGCCTTTGCTGCGGGGGCGGGCGCCGACCAAAATGGCGACGTCGGCGTCTTTGAAGGCCACCTCGGGATCGTCGGTGGGAACAATGCCGCGCAGCAGCGGGAAGGCGCAATCGTTGAGCTCCATCATGACGCCTTTGAGCGCCTTTTGGGCTTGCGGCAGATCCAACAGCTGCAAGATGACGGGCTGATCGGGGCCGAGCATGTCGCCGGCGGCGATTCTAAACAGGATGGCGTAGCCGATGTTGCCGGCGGCGCCTGTCACGGCAACGCGCATTGGTTCTTTCATCTTCACTTTCTCCGTCCGAAGCGGCGGCGCCGCCGCTTCGGACGGAGAAAGTGAA
>CAJPTP010000057.1 GCA_905373555.1 uncultured Francisella sp.
AGGTGGGCCTCACGATGTACGCGGAGATCCTCAAAAAAGCCGTCGACGCCCTGCGCGCGGGGCGCGACCCCGATTCCGTCGAAACCTTGGAAAACAAAGCGGACGTGAGCATCAACGCCCCCGCGCTGATTCCCGAGTCTTATTGTGCCGACCCGCAAAAGCGGTTGGACGTCTACAACCGGCTGTCCTCCTGCGCCGACGACGACGAGTTGGATGCGGCGCTGGAAAAGGTCATCGACAAGCGCGGCGCGCCGCCCGAGCCGCTTTTGGCCTACGTCGCGACCCTGCGCATGCGGATGCTGTGCGAAAAGCGCGGGATCGCCTCCGCGTCCTTTTCCAACGAATCCATGACGCTGTCGTTCGCCCCCGACAACAGCCTCAACGTGCCCAAAATGCTGCGGCTCATCGGCCTGTACCCCTACGCCTTCGCCCACAACCGGGAAAAGAACACGCTCAAAATCATGGCCCGGATGCCCAACCCCGCCGCCATGTCGCGCGCCTTGAAGACCTTCGTCGAGGCATTGGACTCCGACTCCGACGCCAACCCCTTCCCCGACGAGGAGCTGCAAAAGGCTTGGGCCGCGCGCCAAGAGGAGCTCAAGCGCGCGGCGGCGCGCAAAAAGAGGCTCGCCGGCCGGCCCGTCTCGCGCGTTCGCCCGGCGATCCGTTCGGGCGGATACGGAACCGGATCCCACGGCTCTTACGGCTCTCACGCCTCTTACGGATCCTACGGCTCGCGCGGCCCGGGAAGCCCGGGCGATTCGATCCGCGCTTCGGGCTTGGGCCCGGGACATCCATGCGGATCGGCGACGGCGCGAAGCGGCGGGGCGGACGCCCCGCGGCTGGATTGGTCCAAACTGCAAGACCCGGCGCCCAAGCCGAGCGGCGGCCGGGATGGAAACGGCGGAGCCCGCCGCTGAAAGGAGGCGAAAGGGGGAATGGGCGCCCGGCGCGGCGCGGCGAACGGAGCCGGGAGCCGAGCCAATCGGGTGAAAGAAACAAGCCGGGCGTCGCCCGGCTTGTTTCTGCCCCATCCGTTTTTGCCTTGGCGCAATCGAAAAGCGCCGCGGCGGCTCAAAACTGCTCGTAAACCTGCTTGAAGGTCGGGTTGGGGGTCATCACGATCTTGGGGTCGTAGCGCAGCAGCCGCTCGTCTTTGCCCGGATAATTCAGCCGGCTCAAGAAGAAGCGGATGCAGTTGAGACGGGCACGCTTTTTGTCGTCCGACTTGATCACCGTCCACGGCGCGTCGCCCGTGTGGGTGTGGAAGAACATCGCGTTCTTGGCCTCGGTGTAGTCATCCCATTTGTCCAGCGACTCGATGTCGATGGGCGACAGCTTCCAGTGCTTGAGCGGGTCGTTGCGCCTGGAAATGAAGCGGCGCAGCTGCTCCTCGCGGCTGACAGAGAACCAAAATTTGAACAGGATGATGCCGGAGTTGACGAACATTCTTTCCAGCTCAGGCGCTTGGCGCAGGAACAGCAAATACTCGTGCGGCTCGCAAAAACGCATCACCCGCTCGACGCCCGCCCGGTTGTACCAAGACCGGTCGAAGAAAACGATCTCGCCCGCCGTGGGCAGCCTTTCGACGTAACGCTGGAAATACCATTGGCCGCGCTCGCGCTCGTTGGGCTTTTCCAAAGCCACGATGCGCGCGCCTCGGGGGTTGAGGTGCTCCATGAAGCGCTTGATCGTGCCGCCCTTGCCCGCCGCGTCGCGGCCCTCGAACAGGCAGCAAATTTTCTGCCCCGAGTCCTTGACCCAGCTTTGCACTTTCAACAGCTCGATTTGCAGCTGCTCTTTCTCGGCCTCGTACTGCTTGCGCTGCATGCGCGTTCTGTATGGGTAGCTCGCGGGCAGCGGGGCCGAGGTGGAGTCCTCGTCCGAATAGCGCCCCGTGAAATTGAGCAGCCGTTCCGAATATTTGCTTTTGGATTCCTCGTCCGCCGATTCCGCCTCGGCGACGATCTTGGCCAAATCCTTGGCGGCCGCGCGGGCGTCTTGCTGGGCTTCGGTCGCGACGCGCTGAAGCTCGTCGTTGCTGACGTCTTCCGACCCGTCCGTGGCGGTCATTGCGTCAAGGCTGTCCTTGGCGTCGCCCTTTGCGGCCGCGTCGGCGGCCAACTTCTCTTGCTTGTCGGTCATGAATCCTGTCCTGAGTCTATGCCCCAAGGGCGGGCGCCCAACCGGGCGCCGCGCGCGCCTCCGGCGCTCCAAACGCCCCAAACGCCGTTGAGGGAGGAACGCCCGGGGTTGATCCGCCCGCAGGCGCGGCGCGGGGAAATAAAAAAACCAAGGACGGCGGCGCCGTCTTGGATCCGGGCTTTGCCGCAGACAAAGCCCGACTCGCTTGCGCAAAGCCGCCGCAGGCCCATCCCCGGCCGCATTATTTTACCACCATTGAAAATGCCGCGCCGAATCGACCGGGCCAACGCCAAGCCGGGCTTGGCGCCCGGCGCCTTGTTTTGATAAATGGCGGCGCGGCTATATAATCCGGCCCGTTGCGACGCGCAGCCCAAGCCGCGCCCGTCGCCTTTTTACCCTAAGAGGCTCGACATGCCCCACATAGTTCTGGACCAAGTCAAAAAAGACGTGCAAAACATCTACTGCGTGGCGCGCAACTACGCCAAGCACGCGGCCGAGCTCAACAACGCGGTTCCCGTCGAGCCGGTGTTTTTCATGAAGCCCAACACGTCGATTTTGCTGTCGGGCGGCACCATCCAGCTGCCGTCTTTTTCGTCGGACGTTCAGCACGAGGTTGAGGTGGTGGTCTACATCGACCAAAACGCCAACTACATCGCCCCCCAAGAGGCGCTGTCGGTCGTCGGCGGCTACGGCGTGGGGCTGGATCTCACCGCCCGCGACGCCCGCGAGGACGGGCTGCCGTGGCTCAAGTCCAAGGGCTTTCGCCACGCGTCCTGCCTGTCGAACTTTGTCGACGCGAAGCTCGTGGCCGATCCCGAAAACCTTGATTTCGAGCTTAAACTCAACGGCGAGACCGTCCAAAAGGGGCGCACCTCGCTCATGATCAACTCCATCGCGAAACAGATTTCCTACCTTTCAGAGCACTACGGGCTGCGCGAGGGCGACCTCATCTACACGGGCACCCCCGAGGGCGTGGGGCGCATCCGCTCGGGCGACAAGCTGGCGCTGAGCCTGTCCAATCTCGTGACGGCCAATTTCCAAGTCGGCTAAGCGCGCCCGTTGCGCCCGGCGCGAACAATCGGCTGAATCGAAACAAACGAAAGAAAAGAACCCCAATCAAAACGGAAGGCTCGGCCTTCCGTTTTGATTTTCGAAAGCGCTTGAAAGCGCCGTCGCGCCGGGATTGGAGGCCGGGCAAGGCGTTGCGGCCGAAGGGCGGGCAAAAAAAAGGGAGCCGTCGGGCTCCCTTTCTTTCTCTTGGCCGCAGGCCCCTTGGGGCCCGTTCGGCCGGCCAACTGTTGTTTGCGTCAGATCTTGGCCGCGGCGGCGACTTCGGCGGCGTAGTCGACTTCCTTGCGCTCGATGCCCTCGCCCACCTTCAACACGGCGTAAGCCTTGACCGTCGTTCCGCTCTCTTTGAGGTATTGGGCGACGGACTTCTTTTCGTCCTTGACGAAGGCTTGGCCCATCAAGGTCGATTCCTTGATGAACTTGCGCACGCTGCCTTCGATGCGCTTCTTGGCGATCTCCTCGGACGCCTTCTTGCCTTTTTCCTCTTCCTCTTTCTTCATCTTCTCCTCGGCGACGCGCCGCTCGGTCTCGATCGTCTCGGCGTCGACGGCGGCCTCATCCAAGAAACGGGGGCGCATGGCGGCCACTTGCATGGCGGCGTCGTGCGCGGCGGATTCGGCCCCATCGTAGGCGACCAGCACGCCGATCGAGCTGTTGTGCATGTAGCTGTCGATCTTAGGGGCGCCGTCGAGCACCTCGAAGCGGCGCAGCGAGATGTTTTCGCGCAGCCTCGCGATCAGCGCCTGGCGCGCCTCTTCCAAGGTTCCGCCGTCGACGCTCAACCCCATCGCGGCTTGGACATCCTTGGGGCGGTTTTGCAGCACGGCGCGCGCGGCCTTGTCGGCGAACGCCTTGAAGCTCTCGTCTTTGGCCACGAAGTCGGTTTCGCAGTTGATCTCGACCAAGGCGCCCGCCTTGCCCTCGACGCAAACGGCGATCACGCCCTCGGCGGCCTGCCGCCCGGCGAGTTTCTGCGCCTTGTTGCCGGACTTGACGCGCAGGATCTCCTCCGCCTTTTTCATGTCGCCTTCGGCCTCAACCAGCGCTTTTTTGCACTCCATCATGCCTTGGCCCGTCATTTGGCGCAATTCGCCCACCATCTTTGCCGTCACAGCTGCCATAAGATTTCTTTCTCCGTCGGCGATGCCTTCGCATCGGCTTGAACTGAAAACTCAAACGGGGCATTCGCTTGGGCCCGGCGCGGCCCGGGCCGATGGGAACGCCCCGCGAACAAAAACGCGAAGCGAGGCGCATCGGGGCGCCTCGCCGCATGAGCCCGCTCGCGCGGCCGGCCTCGCTTGATCACTCGATGCGCTTGGCCAACTCCGCCGCCTTGCCCAAGTATGCCGCGGGGGTGAGCTCAAGCAAAGCTTTCTTGGCCTCGTCGGGCAAATTCAGCCCCGAGATGAACTCGGCGATGACCTCCTTGGTCATGCGCCGATGCCCCCGGGTGAGGCTCTTGAGCTGCTCGTAGGGCTTGGGCACCCCGTAGCGGCGCATCACGGTTTGGATGGGCTCGGCCAACAGCTCCCACGACTCATCCAAATCGGCGCGCATGTTTTGCTCGTTGACGCTGATGCGGCCCAAGCCCTTCATCAGCGATTTGTAAGCCAAATCGCAGTAACCGAACGCCACGCCCAAATTGCGCAGCACCGTGCTGTCGGTCAAGTCGCGCTGCCAGCGCGTCACGGGCAGCTTTTGCGCCATGTGGCCCAGCGCCGCGTTGGCCATCCCGAGGTTGCCCTCGGCGTTCTCGAAATCGATGGGGTTGACCTTGTGCGGCATGGTGGAGCTGCCCACCTCGTTTTTGTCCAACCTTTGGTTGAAGTAGCCCAAGGAAATATAGCCCCAAAGATCCCGGCACAGCCCGATCAGCGCGACGTTGGCGCGCATGAGCTTGTGGCAAAGCTCCGCGATGAAGTCGTGCGGCTCGATTTGCGCGGTGTAGGGGTTGAAGGTCAACCCGAAATGCTCGACAAAACCCTTGGCGTGGGCCTCCCAATCGTATTCGGGGTAAGCCGCCAAGAAGGCGTTGTAGTTGCCCACGGCGCCGTTGATCTTGCCCAAAAACTCTTGGGCCTTGAGCTGATCGATTTGCCGGCCCAAACGGTAGGCGAAATTCGCCATTTCCTTGCCCATGGTCGTGGGGGTGGCGGGCTGGCCGTGCGTGCGGCTCATCATCGCGGCGTCGGCGCAGTCGCGCGCCAAGCGCGTCAAGGCCGTGCGCAGCTCAAGCAGCGTCGGGATCATCACCCGCTCCGTCGCCTCTTTGAGCATCAGGCTGTAGCTTAAGTTGTTCACGTCCTCGCTGGTGCAGCCGAAGTGGAAAAACTCCGCCACCTTCACCAGCTCGGGCAAGACGGCGAAACGCTCCTTGAGCCAATACTCGACGGATTTCACGTCGTGGTTGAGGCTCTTTTCCAGCGCCTTGATCTGAGCGGCGTCCTGAACCGAGAAATTGACCGCCGCGATGTCGAGCTCCTCGACCGTGATCTTGGAAAAGGCGGGCACCTCCGCGATCGCGTCGGAAGCCGCCAAAGACTTCAGCCATTCGATCTCGACCAACACGCGCCGCTTGATCAAACCATACTCGGAAAAGATCTCCTTCAAGTCCGCCACCTTGGACGAGTACCGTCCGTCCAAAGGCGACAATGCGCTGAGTTCTTCGTTCATGGCAAGTCCTTGGATGATGCGTTGGATGAGGCGCCGACGCGGGAAGGCCGCGGCGGCCTCCCCGCGGCCCAAAATAGCCCGCGTCGACGAATGACGGCGCAATAATGCGTCAAGACAACCGCAATCTTATATTAAAACTACAATTTTTCGTATAATGAAAGATGATGCCTTAAGAATTTTCTCTCGGCGTCAAAACGTTTGATTGTAGCGCGCCCATGCGCGCGAACGGTTTCCGGGGGCGATCCCCGGATCGCCCGCCGCCGCGCAAAAGGTTCCATGCGGCGGCAAGAAAACTCGGCGAGGCGATCCCCCCAGCCCGAGCCGAGGGCTGCGGCGCAGCCGGCTTGCTGCGCTTTGCTCAACACGAAAGGTCCAGGGCGAATGAAAGATTTCGACAAAACCGACTTGAAAATTCTACAGGTTTTGCAAGGAAACGGCAGATTGACGAACGTGGAGCTGTCCGAAAGAATCGAGCTGTCCCCTTCGCCCTGCCTGCGCCGCCTCAAACAGCTGGAAGACTCCGGCGTGATCGAGAAATACGTCGCCTTGCTCTCGTCGCAGAAGCTGGGCTTGGGGCTGGAGGTCATCATCAGCGTCTCGCTGCAAAAGATCCCGGGGATTCGCAGCCGTTTCGAGGATGAGGTGATGAAATGGCAGGAGGTGCAGTCCTGCCAAGCCCTGACCGGGCAGACCGACTACGTCCTGCGCGCGTTTTTCATCGACATGGAAGACTTCTCCCACTTTGTCTTGGGCAAGCTGCTGTCGCTGCCCGGGATCGAGAACGCCCAATCGAGCTTCGTGCTCAAGTCCATCAAAAACACGACCGAGCTGCCCTTGGGCCACTTGGAGTG
>CAJPTP010000058.1 GCA_905373555.1 uncultured Francisella sp.
CCGCCCCGACCGCGCCGGCCTGTTTTCCTTTCCGCGCGCCGCGCGACAAAAAAGCCGCCGCGCCGCTTCAATCATAAAAAAGCGGGCGGCGGCTTGTCTCCCATCCCTGTCGTTTCGCGCTCTCGTTTCTTTTCGGCCGCTCCGGGACGCGCCCGGCCGCGCCGCGCGCGCCCCCTCCGCCACTCCGAGCCTTCTAATACGGCAAAAACTCGTACGACTCCACCTCGTCGCGCCCCGCCAAGCCGTCTATGAAATCGTCGGTCAGCAGCGCGGGCGCGACCACCAAGTCGCCGTCGGCCTCCCCCGCTTTGTAGGAAACGATCAGGCTCGATTTGACGTCGGAGTCGGCGCCCTCGCCCGCCCCGGATTCGCCCGCGGCGCCTTGGGCGGCCGCGAAGCCTTTGCTTTGCGCATAGCGCGCGAATCGGGCGGCCGAATCCGCTCCGGGCTTCAGCCGAATCTTCAGCTCCAGCCCGATGTCGGAGCGGGCGTCTTGCAGGCTCATGAGCTTGAAGGCGCGGCAGCGCAGCTGCACGACGTTGCTTTCCCACTTCGCGTCATCCTCAGACCGATTCTCGTCGTCGTCGGACTTGAACGCGTTGGCGTCGGTCAGATCCAGCAAAAACACGGCGCACGAGCCCACTGGCAGCTGCGTCTCGGGATCGGGCGCGACCCGTTCGGGCAAGCTCACCATGATCTCGCCCGTTTCGTCCTCCAGCCTGCAGTAATAGCGCTTGACCAAACCGGATTGGGCGTTCGCGGCGGGCTTCGCGCCGCCTTGGGCGGAGGCGTTCGACCCGGCTTTGTCTTTGCCCTTGTCTTTGTCCTTGTCCTTGTCCTTTTTGGCCGAGAACTTGGAAAACACGTCGGTCACAATGCCCGCGACCAGCGCTTTGTCGGGCGACAGCTCGAGCGACGCCAGCTTTTCGCAGCGCAGGCTCTCGATTTGCCCGGCATACTCGCGCACGGGATGGTCGGTGAGATAAAAGCCCAGCGCCGAGCGCTCGGCGTCCATCCTTTCGGCCAACGTCCAAGGCCGCGCCTTGGCCATGGGCATGACCGACGCGGAGTCGTCCTCGTCGAACAAGGACGACTGCCCTGCGTTGCCCAGCACCTGGGCGCCGTAGCGCACGGCGACGTCGATGGTGGCGAACAGCTTCGCCCGGTCCTTGTCAAGCCGATCGAAGGCGCCGCATTTGACCAGCGACTCGAGCGCGTTCTTGCGCAAACCCCGATCGGCCATGCGCTTGGAGAAATCCGCCAAATCCAAGAACGGCCCGCGCGCCTTGCGTTCCTCCTCCATGCCGTCGGCGAACGCCTCGCCCACGCCCTTGACCCCGGAAAAGCCGAAACGCACCGACCTTTCGCCCTCGGGCCGGAAGGCGAAGCCCGAGGCGTTGACGTCGGGCGGCAGAATCGGCATGCCGATGCGCCGCGCGTCCATGACCAGATCCTTGATCAGCGCGCTGTTGCCGTCGGTCGCGGACATCGCGGAGGAAAAGTACTCGGCGGGGTAATACAGCTTGAGGTAGGCCGTTTGGTAGGCCACCATCGCGTAGCAGGCGGCGTGGGATTTGTTGAAGCCGTAGGCCGCGAACGCCTCCATGTTGTCGAACACCGCCGTCGCCACGTCTTCGCTCACGCCGTTTTTCAGGGCGCCGTCGATGAAAATCTTGCGGTGGCGCTTCATCTCCTTTTGCTTTTTCTTGCCCATGGCGCGGCGCAGCTCGTCGGCGGCGCCCAAGGTGTAGTTGGCCATGGTCCGCGCCACTTCCATCACCTGCTCTTGGTAGACGAAAATCCCGTAGGTTTCCTCCAAGTGGCGCTTGAGCATCGGGTGAAGATACTCGATGGGCTTGCCGCGCATGCGGCGGATGAACTCGGGGATGTTCTTCATCGGCCCCGGGCGGTAGAGCGAAATGAAGCCGATCAGATCCTCGAACTTTTTCGGCCGCGCCTTTTTGAGCATGTCCACCATGCCCTCGGATTCGAACTGGAACACGCCGATCGTGTCGCCGTTGCCCAAAAGCTCATACACCTTGGGGTCGTCGAAGGGCATGTTGTCGAAATCGATCTCGCGGCCCGTGCGCTCGCGCACGAAGTCCAAGCATTCTTTGATGGTGGTGAGGTTGCGCAGGCCCAGAAAGTCGAATTTGACCAAGCCCGCCTGCTCGACGTCGTTTTTGTCGAACATCGACACGGACGACGCCTCGGAGTCGACCGAGACGTAAACGGGGCAAAAATCGGTCAGCACGCCCGGGGAGATCACCACGCCCGCTGCGTGCACGCCGACGCCGCGCGTGATGTCCTCGATCTTGAGCGACAAATCGATCAGGATCTCGGCGCGCTCCTCCTTGGCCCGGCGCATGATCTCGGGCTCGGCGACCAAGGCGTCTTTCAAGGGCACGTTCTTTTGGCCGTCGCGCGGCACCAGTTTCGAGATGCGGTCGCAAAAGCCGTAAGGCAGGCCCAGCACGCGGCCCACGTCGCGCACCACGGCCTTGCTCGACATTTTGCCGAACGTCAAGATTTGGCCGACCGCCTTCTCGCCGTACTTCGAGCGCACGTAGTCGATCACCCGGTAGCGGTTTTTGGGGCAAAAGTCGACGTCGAAGTCGGGCATGCTCACCCGCTCCGGGTTCAAGAACCGCTCGAACAGCAGGTTGTAGGGCATGGGGTTGAGGTTGGTGATGCGCAGCGAATAGGCCACGAGCGAGCCCGCCCCGGAGCCGCGGCCCGGGCCCACGGGGCAGCCGTTGTTCTTGGCCCAGTTGATGAAGTCCGCGACGATCAGAAAGTAGCCCGGGAAATCCATCTTTTCGATGACGCCGAGCTCATAGGCCAGCCTTTCGTCGTAGATCTTGCGATGCTCGGCGCGATCCGCCTCGTCGGGGAAAATCGCCTTGAGCCTTTCCTCCAAGCCCTCGCGCGCGCGCCGGCGCAGCTGATTGACCAACCCCTCGTCGCCCGTGTCGAAAAACGGCAGATGGTTGACGCCGAGCTCAATCTCGACGTTGCAGCGCAAGCCGATCTGGCGCGCGTTTTCCAAGGCGTCGGGCAAATCGGCGAACAGCTCGGCCATCCCCGCCGCATCCACGAAATATTGCCCCGGGTGGTACAGGCGCGCTCGGTTGCGGTCGCGCAGAATATCTTTGGACGCGATGCAGGCGCGCACCTCGTGCGCCACATAATCCAGCGGCTGCATGAACAGCGCGGGATGGGTCGCGGCCAAGGGCAGCGCCATCTCCGACGACAAACGCAAGGCATCGGCCTCGGACAGGCGAAACCGCCGCTCGATGCGCTCCACCCCGGGGTGCGACGCGAGCTCCAGGTAAAGCTCGGAAATGTTGCTTTGGGGCTGAGCGCGAACTTCCTCCAACAACCGCGCGGCCGGCTTCAGGCGCATGACCTCCAGATAAAAGCGGCCCGGAAACAGCTTGGACAGCAGCTCGGCATCCCTTTTGGCGCCGTCGCGGTCGCCTGCGGCCGCCGCGATCCCGATCGGCCCGTAGGGGCCGCCCGAAAGGCAGATCACCCCCTCGGAGCCGTCGCGCTCGATCCACGCCGAATCGATCGCCACGTTGGCGTTCGCGTCGGTCAGGCGCTTTTCGTAGGCCTCCGTTTGCCAAACGGTGAGCTTGTGGTAGCCATCCAAGGTCGAGGCGATCAGCGCCACCCGCGGCGACGGGCCGCCGCCCTGCCCCCCGGGGCGGTCGGCGCCGATCGGGCCCGATTCGCCGCCGCGGCGCAAATCAATGTTCGCGTCGACCGCGATCAGCGGCTTGACCCCCTTGGCGCGAAAGGCGACGTAACAGCGGATCAGCCCGAACATGTTCATCAGATCCGTCACGGCGCAGGCCGCGACGTTGCGGTTCGCGCAGGCGTCGGCCAGCTCGCCGACGCGAATGATGCTGTCTTGAACCGAATACTCCGTGTGCGCGCGCAAATGGGCGAAATCGTTGGGCATGTTGGGCTCCGACGGCCGCCTCTTCCCCCTTGGCCGCGCCCGCGACGGCTCGGCGCTTGACCTCGGCGGGCTCCGATCCCCTCCCCCCATCGATCCGCCGGCGGCCAAACGGCCCCGCCGGCCCAACCGGAAAGAGGCGAAAAGAAAGAGTCAAGAAGAAAGAGAGAAGAGAAAAGACAAAAGAGGAATAAAAAAAGGGAATAAAAAAAGCAATGAGCGCGGCAATCAAAAGCGCTCAACAAACGGCCGGGCGGCCCGCCCCGCCGGCCCCGAGCGCGCATTTTAGCCGGCGGCGCGCGCGGCGGCGTCGCCGGGCTCGAATGCCTTCTGCGCGCTCAAAAAAAAACAACCGATCGAATCGGTTGAAAGCAACGGCGATCCGTGCCCCCGCGGCGCAAGAGGAACGCAAAGGGCCTGGGCGGCAAGCGGCTCATCGCGCCCAAGCGCGCCGCTCGGCGCGCTCAGGCGCCGGGCGGCTTGCCCCCGAATCGGGCGCGGCCGCGCGAGGCCGCCGCAAAAACGCCGGAAGCGCCTTAGGATTGACCCGCCTCTTTTTCGCCGCCGTCGTTCCGGGGCGGCTGTTGGGGCGAGGCGGGGAAGGCGGCGTTCGCGCCGCCGCTCGCCGCCTTCAGCATCGTCTCGTACGAGCCCGACATCCGATTGCCCAGCTCCTCCATCGAATCGAGAAAGCTTTTTTGCTGCTCAAGCACGGCAATCTGCGAGCGCACGGCCTGCAAGTTAAAATTCAGCCACACCTCGATGTTTTGCAGCTCGGTGATCTTTTTGTCGATTTCCGCCGCTGTCATCGGCGGCATCACGGCTTTGACTTGGGGGCTCGCGTTTTCCCAAAATTTCTGCCAAAAAAGGAAAGGATTGATGGTTGGGATTTGGGACATGGGTTTTTCCCCGGGCAATTCCCTCGATTTGACCGCGCGGCGCAAACGGCCGGGCCCGAAGCGGCTCTCGCCGCCCCGTGGGCGCATCGAAGGGGGGTTCTTGGCAAATTGGGCGGCCGACTCGATCGGCTTGCCTGAAATTATACCAAGCGGCGGCCCATCCTTTCCCCGCCCGGCAAAGCGGCCCGCAACGGCGAGCGCGCGAAGGGCATGCAGCGCGAAAAGCGCAAGGAGCGGCAAATTGAGAGCGGTGATCCAACGCGTCGCGCGCGCCTCGATCAGCGACGCGGAAAACAATCCCCAAGAGCCATTCGCGTCCATCGGCAAGGGGGCGCTCGCCTTGATCGGCTGCGAGATCGGCGACGGGGAGGACGACGCCCTGTACATCGCGGGCAAAATCGCCCGGCTGCGCATCTTTGAGGACGACGACGGCAAGATGAATCTCTCGGCCCAAGACGTCGGGGCCGAAATATTGGCGGCGTCCCAATTCACGCTCTTGGGCGACGCCCGCAAAGGCAGGCGGCCGTCTTTTTCCAAGTCCCAAGATCCCGACATGGCCCGGGGGCTGATCGATCGAACCGTCCGGGCCTTGCGGGAAGAGTGGGGGTTGGCCACGCAAACGGGGCGATTCGGAACCCGCATGCTCGTGAGCTTGGACAACGACGGCCCGGTCACGATCCTGCTGGATTCGCGCAAAACTTTCTGACCCCGGCCGCGGGCTTGCGGCCTCGCCATTGGGGCGGGCGCCCGTCCGGCCCGCTTTTCCCCGCCTCGCGCCCTTTCTCCTTTCTCTATCGCCGATCGGGCCCAAGATCGGGCGCGCCAAGCGCAAAAAAAAGACAGCTTAGGCTGTCTTTTTTGCGCTTGGGCGAGGCGCGCTCGCCGAGCCCCGGCGCAATCTACTTTTTGGCCTTCTTCTTCGCGGGGGACTTGCGGGCGGCCGATTTCTTCGCCCCAGCCTTGCGCGCGGCCGGCTTCTTCTTTGCGGCCGACTTTTTGTTGGCCTTCGATTTCTTCGAGGCCGCCGCTTTTCTGCTCGCCGCGCCCTTCTTGGCGCTCGCCTTGCGCCCGGACGGCGCCGCCTTTCTCGCGGCGGCGGGTTTGGGCTCCGAAGCGGAGGCGGCCGGGGTCTCGGTTCTTCCGTTGTCCCACATGCAGTTGGTCAAGACGGCCGACGACGGATCGCCTTGGGGGGCGTCCGCGCGAGAATACTCGATGGGCATGCCCGCCTGCGGGTTGCCGGCGTCGGCCGGCCCCGTCACCCAACGGTAATTCGCGCTTTTGTACAGATTGATGCCCTTGACGCGCAGGTCGCGGCTCATCACCTCAGACTTTTGCGTTCCCAGCTTGATTTGCGCGGCCACCAAAGCGTTGCCGTCGCTGCCGTACAAAACCGTGATCTTGCGCGGCTCCCCCTCGTAGTCGCAAATGTAGGGCACGGGGGCGATGTCCGAGATCACGGGCGATTTGGCGCCCGTGCCTTTGTTCACGGCGGCGGCCCAGCTTCCCGGCTTCACGGGCTCCGAGGCGCTGTCGTCGCCAAGCGGGGCCGAGAACGGCTCAGGCCCGGGCAGCGCCGCGCAGGCCGTCAACAGCGACGCAAAAGCCGCCAAAAGCATCATCGTCTTTGTCAATGACTGTGAACGCATCGGTAACTCCATTGCTTCTTGGCGCCGCTCGGCGCCGGACGCCCGCGACGGCCCCATGTTGCCGGCCAAAAATTAACGGCTGATTAAAACGATCGCCTTGCCCCAAGCGGGTCTTGAGCCCGCCGCGCGCCAAGCGATCGGCGACGCCAAGGCGGGGATTATAGCCTAAGGCCCGCGCCCCCCGGCCGCCAAAAGCCGG
>CAJPTP010000059.1 GCA_905373555.1 uncultured Francisella sp.
AGCCGAAGCCGGCTTGAGCGTTGAGCCCGGCGCCAACGGGCTTGGCCCGTCCGCCCCCGACGCCGACGCCGCCCCCGCCCTCGACGCAAGAGCCGACGCAGAAGCCGAAGCCGGCTTGAGCGTTGAACCCGGCGCCGATGGGCTTGACCCGTCCGCCCTGCGCGACGCCTTGGTCACCCTCGCGATCGAGTCTTGGCGCATCAGCCAAACGTTTTCCCGACTTTTGGAAAAGCTCGAGCCCAAGGCCCAAGGGCGCTACGCCGGCCAAATTCGCTGGTTTTCGAAAAAGGCGGGCGAAGCTTTGGGTCAGGCGCAGCTTCGCCTCGTCAACATCGAGGGCCAAGCCTACGACCCCGGAATGGCCGCGACGGCGCTGAACATGGATGAGTTTTCCGAAAACGACGCCCTTGTCGTCGACCAAATGCTGGAGCCCATCGTCATGGGCAAAGACGGCTTGGTCAGATCGGGCACCGTCATGCTGAAAAAGGCTTGAGCGGCGGCCGTCCCGGCCGCTTTGGCAAGGCGCCCAAAAGGGCATGAGGCCAACGGGCAAGAAGCAAGAGGCTTGGGAGGCCCCAAGGCCAAGAGGCGCCAAAAACTTTTCGTCAACCCGCTTTTCACCGGCGCCACTCCTAACAAGGCGCAAGGGAAGAACATCATGAAAAATTTCGTCGGCATTGACCTGGGCACGACCAACAGCGCGATTTGCTCTTACGACGGGAAACAGACCCGAATTTGGAAAAGCCCCGAGCAAAACGACGTGACGCCCTCCGCGATCTACATCGATCGCCGAGGCAACAAATACGTGGGCAAGCGGGCCTACGACTCGGCGCCCGCCAACCCCGACAACGCCGCGACGCTGTTCAAGCGGCTGATGGGCACGAGCACTCCGATCAATTTCGCCGCCGCGGGCGTCACGATGACGCCCGAGGAGTGCTCGGCTGAGGTGCTGAAGGTCTTGTTCGGCTATTTGCCCGAGGAAATCAGAAACGACCCCGAAACGGGCACCGTCATCACCGTTCCCGCCGCGTTCAACCAAATGCAGAAAGACGCCACCATGCAAGCGGCGAACATGGCGGGGCTGGGCAAGGTAGCGCTGATGCAGGAGCCCGTCGCAGCGGTCATGAGCGTGATGCGCGCCGCGCCCGGCGACGGCGTCTTCCTGATCTACGACTTCGGCGGCGGCACGCTGGACATCGCCATCGCCGAAAGCCAAGGCGGCGGCGTCGATCTCTTGTCCCACGGCGGGATCGCCATGTGCGGCGGGCGCGATTTCGACCGCGCTTTGCTCGACAGCGTCGTGCGCCCGTGGCTAAGCGACAACTTCGACCTGCCCGACGACCTGGCCGTTAACGAACGCTACAAGCCCTTGCTGCGCCTGGCCGCCTGGGCCGCCGAAAAAGCCAAGATCGAGCTGTCGGCGCGCGAGGAGTCCGTCATCAGCCTTTCGGAAAACGAGATCCGCGCCCAAGACGAGAGCGGGAAGGACCTCTACCTCGACATCCCGATCGAGCGCTCAACCTTCGACGAGCTGATCAAAAAACGCATCGACGAAACGGTCGCGTTCGCCCGCGACACGGTCGACAAAGCCGGGCTCTCGACGCAAGACCTGCAACGCATCGTGTTCATCGGCGGGCCGACCAACTACAAGCCCCTGCGCGACCAAGTCGCCTTCGGCTTGGGCGTCGAGCCCGGAACGGAGGTGAACCCCATGACGGCCGTGGCCGAGGGGGCCAGCCTGTTCGCGGAGTCCATCGACTGGAGTTCATCCGACAGGGCGCGCAAGAGCTCGCGCGGCCAAATCACCTCCTCGGCGCAGTTGGGGCTGACGTTCAACTACGTGGCGCGCACGCCCGAGCGCAAGGCCAAAATCGCGGTTCAGCTGACAGGAGGCGCCCCATCCGGCTCTGAGTTTCAAATCGACAGCATCGACACCGGCTGGACGTCCGGACGCAAGGCATTGGTTCAGGGGGCGAGCGTCGACGTCGATTTGCCGACCGTTGGGGAGAACACGTTCAAGGCGTTCGTGTTCGGCCCATCGGGCGGCCCCATCGCCTTGGAGCAAAACAGGATCGTCATCACGCGGGCCGCCGCCACGATCAACGCCATCCCCGCATCCCACTCGATCGCCATCGAGGCGTTGGAAAAGCTCGGCGGCGCCCCGGTTCTCGATTATCTGGTGCGCAAGGACGACCCTTTGCCCAAGAAAGGCCAAAAAACCTTCAAAGCGGCCGAGTCCTTGAGATCCGGCTCCGGCCACTCGCTCAACTTCAAGCTTTGGGAGGGCGAAATCGAAGACAGCATCGAAGACAACCGCTCCATCGGCGTGCTGAAGATCTTGGGCACGGATTTCGACAGCGGCGTCATCCCCGCGGGCGCGGACTTGGAGTGCGAGTACGAAATCTTGGACTCGGGCAACATCAATCTCGAGGTGTCCGTGCCCTGCATCGGCAGCACCTTTCGCTCCAACAAGAATTTCTATTCCAGGCAAGAGGGGCAGGTGGATTACACCCAAGCCGCCGACCAAGTCATCCAAGAGGGCTACGACACGCTCAAGCGGCTGGACAAAATCGAAGACGTCGTGGATGACCCCAAGCTGGACGCGGCGCGCGAAAAACTGGAATCCGCGGTCAACCTCGACGCGGGCGAGGCGCAGACCGAGGATTCCATGGAAGCCATGGAAAACGTGCTCGAGGCGCGCAAACTCTTGGCCCAGGTGCGCAAGGATCATCGCAAGGAGATTCGGCAAATCGACTTGGACAGCGCAATGAACAATTTCGACAGCGACATTCGGCGACTCGCCCGCCCCTCGGAGCGCGTCGCTTTCGACAGCTTGGCCAAAACCGCCCAGCGCGCGATCGACAGAAACGACAAAGAGTTCGAAAGCCACCTCGGAGAGCTGAAAAACCGCATGGCGACGATTCTGATGCGCCAAGACAGCTTCATCGTCGACGTGTTCAACGAGATGGCCGTTCATCCCGAGCGCTTCACGGATCGGGGCCGTTTCAACCAATTGGTCGACCAAGGGGGGCGGTCCCTGGCCGAGGACAACATCCACGAGCTGCGCCGCATTGTCGGCGATCTGGCGAGCATCTCCAAAAGAACGGAGAGCGGCGAAGCCCCCATCGACGTCACCAACATTCTCAAAGGCTAAGCATGGGCAAGGACTTGTGGCTGCCGCAAGGCCTCAAGCTGCCGGATGGCTCGACCGTCGGGCGGCTTTTGCGAGCGGGCGAAGAGTGGCAAATTTACGACGCCGCCGAGCGCGGCAACGTCCTGCTGGCGCGGCCCGCTTTGGCTTCGCGATGGGTCAGCGAGGGCTTCCTCGACGCGGCGCTTCTCTTTGCAATCGAGTTTGGCCCCGATTCCTTCCGCGCGCTTTGCGGCGGACCGGGATACGCCTTGGGGCCCGTCGCCGAAGGCCGCCGCGCCGAGGGCAAAGCCGGCGCGATGGCTTTCGCCTCCGCGCTGAAAGAAACAAGGCGGCTGTCCCAAGGCGCTTCTTTGGGCGACGCCATTTACGCGGAGCGCTATTCCAGGCTGCTGCCGACCTGGGCGGCGGAGCGGAAGGTTGAAGACGCGGTTGTCTTGGGAAAATGGCTCACCCGCGGGGTGGCCGTCTCGGCCGAATCCTTTCGGCGTTTGGCCGACTTGACGGATGGGATCGACGCGGCGGATTTGGCGGACGTGGTCAAAGCCGCGGGGTTCGAGGTTCCGCCCGGAGCCAACATGCTCACCAAGCGCCTGCCTTCAGGGGAAGGCGAGCATTCGGTCGGCACCGCCTCTTGCTTGGGCGAGCCGGTCCCGGCGGAAAGGCGAAGAGCCAAAGAGCGCGCCCCGGGAGAAATGTTCAAACTGCCCGGCCGAACCGAGCTGGAGGCTTTTTTCAACGAGCATGTCGTCGACATCGTGTTTCGCGCCAAGCAATACCAAAGGATGGGGATCGGCTTTCCCTCCGCCGTCGTCTTGCACGGGCCGCCCGGGTGCGGCAAAACCTTCGCCGCGGAAAAGCTGGTCGAATTCTTGGATTGGCCGAGCTTTTCCATCGACGCCTCCACCGTCGCCAGCCCGTACATTCACGACACGGGCAAAAAGATCTCGGAGATCTTCGACAAAGCCATCGACGCCGCGCCGTCCGTCCTGATCATCGACGAGATGGAGTCGTTTCTCAGCGACAGGCGATCCGGCGACGTGTCGGGACTGTACCACATCGAGGAAATGGCGGAGTTCCTGCGCCGCATCCCCGAGGCGACGAAAAACCGCGTGCTGGTCATCGCCATGACCAACATGATCGACGCCATCGATCCGGCGATTCTTCGCCGAGGCCGATTCGACCATGTCATCGAGGTGGGGATGCCCTCGAAGGAGGAGGTGGCGGCCTTGCTTGACTCCCTGCTCAACAAGGTGCCCAAATCCGACGACTTGGAATTGGGGCGGGTCGTCAACGCGCTCACCGGCAAAGCCTTGTCGGACTGCGCGTTCGTCGTGCGCGAGGCGGCCAGGCTCACCGCCAAAGCGGGCGGGGATCGGCTGGAACAGCGATATCTTGACGAAGCTTTGGCCGGCCTGACCCAAGAGAAGAGAAAGAGAAAGCGGCGCTTCGGTTTCGCCGGCTACGACCGGTGACCCGAGATCGGCTTGAGCTATGGATATCCTGGGCAACCCCTTCAACGTTCTGTCGGCCAGCCCGTTCGACTCGCGCGCGACGATCAAGGCGTCGTTCGACGCTTTGAGCCTGAAGGTCGATCAAAATTGCCTCCAAGAGGCGCAGTCGGCGCTCACGAACCCCAGAAAGAGATTGGCCGCGGAGTTGTCTTGGCTGCCCGGGGTCGACCCGCGGCTTTACCCCGAATTGCTGAAAAAAACGCAACTGTCCTCCCGGGAGCTCTTGGACGAAACCGACCTGCCGCCGCTGGCGCGCGCCAACCTGCTCACCTCCGCCCTGCAAGGGATGATCCAGCGCGATGCGCCCAACGTTGCGCTGTGGGTTTTGCAAATCGCGCGCGCTTTCGAAAGAATCGACGCGAAGGCGTTGCTCGAAACCGTCAACGAAGGGCGGAGGGCCGCCCGGTTTGCCCTCGTTTCGGATCAGGCCCTCATCGAAGACGAGCTGCGCGAGAAACGGGGGTATTTCCGCCAAGCCGTGTACGCCGAGCTGAAAAAACTCTCGACTTTTCCGGAGATCTCCTTTGCGCTGGCCCGCGCCGCGGAAGCCTCCAGCGACAGCGGCAGGATACAGGGCCTCGTTTTGCTCGACGATTTGGTCGACTCGTACGAGGTTGACGCCCAGAAATTTCTCGACAAGGAGGAAAAAGCCGTCAAGACTCTTGTCGAGCGGCTGCGCGCGAGCGCTCGGCGGCTGATCGATCCGGGGCCGCAGCCGACCGGCCCGGATCTGCAGCCGATCGTGAACGAGCTGATCTCCGCTTTGAAGCAATGGGATTTCTACGCCCAGCCGATCCAAGTCAGCGCCCGAAGCCGAGGGCTCGGGCATCCCGCCAGCGTCGCTCTGGGCAAGTTCGTCCGCAGCATCGCCGTGGACTTGAACCACACCTACGCCAAATACGATCTTTCCATGCAGTTGACGCAGGCGCTGCAAACGGTGTTCGCCGAGGTCGAGGAGGTGGCGGAGCTAACGGCCGAAGACGCCAAAGCTCTGTCCGAGATTGAAAGAAAGCGGAAGCGGCAAAACGCGCAAAAAACGTCTTCCCGAACGAACAACACATCTTCCCGAACGCAAAGCACGTCTTCCCGAACGCAAAGCGCGTCTTCCCGAACGCAAAGCGCGTCTTCCCGGACGCAAAGCGCATCTTCCCGAACGCAAAACGCATCTTCCCGGACGCAAAGCACGTCTTCTTGGACGCAAAACACGCCTTCCTGGACGCAAAACACGTCTTTCCGGACGCAAGACGCCTCCTCGGGATTCTTTAACATTGTCGCCAAATTATTTTGGCTAACTTTTGCCGCCGTGCTCTTTCACGACTGCTTTGGCTCGCCAACCCCGACCGGCGGCAAGAGCGTGCGAGACGAGCCGCGATACTTTTCGCCCTATGTTGCCTCGAGCGACGACAGCGACAGCGACAGCGACAGCGAAAACGAAAGCGAAAGCGACTCGGATCTTGACGAGAGCGACGACGAAAGCCCTAGCCGGACAGGCCCAAGCCCCGCAACCAACTCTCCTTTTCCCCTTTATTTCGACGCCAAGCCGAACTTGGCCGCGGAGCCGACATTCACGCGGCCCCCGATCGGTTCAAACAACTTGCTGTCCGCTTCCCAGGTTCGTTGGTGCTTAAGGGAGAACATTCGCCTGAAGGCGAAAAGGAACGTGATTGAAACCTCGGAAGGAATCGACGAATTCAACCACGACGTGCGCGATTACAACGCTCGCTGCAGCAGATTCAGATGCCAACTTTCCGATGAACTTCAAGCCATAGGTGATGTCAAGAAAAAAAGGCTGTCATTCCAAAACGACAGCATTCGCGAAACCCTACTGCAGGAGCAACGCCGCAAAAACGAAGAATCCATGCGCGAAATGGAGCTTAGGCGGCAAGAATTGATCCGCCGATCGCAAGAAAACCTGAGC
>CAJPTP010000060.1 GCA_905373555.1 uncultured Francisella sp.
GGAAAAAAAAGGGCGACGCGGGCTTGGGGCGGCCCGGGGCAACGCCGGCTCGAGGCGCGGCGGGGTTGTAGGCGAGGGGGCGGCGCGCGGTAAAATGACCAAGCTCGGCGGCCCGAAAGCCGCCAAGGGAGGGAACATGAAAAGGCATCCTTTTTTGCTGACGATCTCGCGCCAACACCACATGCCCTTGCGCGTGTCCGAGCGTCTGCTGCGCCACCCCGAAGAAGACGGCGAGGCCGCCTTGCTCAAGGAAAAAGACAGCCTCTTGAGCCATTTCGACCTCGAATAGGAAATGCTGGCGGACTTGTGGGCCAAGCTGCCCCCTGAGTTGGGCCCCGCGCTCAAGAAACGCTTTTTGGATGACCACGCCTATTTTCGCGGGCATTTCGACAAACTGGGCGATCGCGCCGAAGCCGAGGCCTTCGCGCGGCGGCTGATCGACCACGTGCGCTTCGAGGAGCGCGAGCTTTTCGCGGCGCTGCAGGAACACTGCCTTCCGCCCGCGCCGTAAGGCGGCGTCGTTAAACGGCCCCCGAGGCCCAATTCGGGGCGCGCGATTCTTCTCGCCCCCCCCCTTCCTTTTTTCCCTCTTCCCCGCGCTTTTTTTCGCGCGGCGCGGGAATGGGGAGGGGAGGGAGAGGGAGGAGCAAGAGGCCAAGGCGCAAAAAAAACGCAGAAACAACCCGGACGTTGTTTCTGCGTTTTTTTGAGCTTGATGAGCTTGTTGCGCCCGATTCGGCTTTTTCCGCCGCCCCAACCCGGCCGACGGCTCGCCCGCGCCGCCGCGCTCATCCGCCCCGCCGCGCCGCCCGGTCGGCGGCCCAAACGAAGATCCGAAAAGCGCGCGGCGCGCGGGCTAAGCGCCCGGTCAGTCGGCGCGCAGCAGCTCGTTGAGGCTCACCTTGCCTATGGTTTTGGGGTCGACCCTCTTGACAATCACCGCGCAGTACAGCGAGTGGCTGCCATCCTTGGACGGCAGGGCGCCTGGCACCACCACGGAGCCCGCGGGCACGCGCCCGTAGAGCACCTCGCCCGAGGAGCGGTCGTAGATCTTGGTCGACTGGCCGATGAACACGCCCATGGAAATGACGCTGCCGCGCTCGACCACCACGCCCTCGACGATTTCCGAGCGCGCCCCGACAAAGCAATCGTCCTCGATGATGGTCGGCGACGCCTGCAAGGGCTCCAGCACGCCGCCGACGCCCACGCCGCCCGACAAATGCACGCGCGCGCCGATTTGGGCGCAGGACCCCACCGTCGCCCACGTGTCGACCATCGTCCCCGCGCCCACGTAAGCGCCGACGTTCACGAACGACGGCATCAGCACGACGTTGGGCCCGATGAAGGCGCCCCGGCGCACCACCGAGCCCGGCGCCGCGCGCAGCTTGGCGCGCTCAAAGCGCGCGTTGTCCCAATCGGCGAACTTCGTTTGCGTTTTGTCGTAATAGCCGTTCACGCAGTCGCTGAAGCGGGTGTTGGGCTGAATGCGGAAAGACAGCAGCACGGCCTTCTTGAGCCACTCGTTGACTTTCCAGGCCCCGCCGACGTTCTGCGCGACGCGCGCCTCGCCCGAGTCGAGCATGTCCAGCGCCTCGTTGACGGCGTGGCGCAATTCCGTGTCGGCGTTTTCCGGGCTGATTTCCGCCCGATTTTCGAACGCCTCGTTGATGACGCTTTGCAAATCCATCGCAATCTTCTTTTTCCGGCGCGGCCCCGCCGCGCGATTCCTGCGGTTGTCTTGAAACGGTTGGCCGCGGCGAGGGCCGCCGGGCGCGGTTGTTTTGGCTTCGGGCCGTTTGCCCGACTCGTTTCTTTTTCTTTTTTCTTTTTTCCGTTTTTCTCGCCGCTTGGCGATCGCCGCGCGCTCGCCGCGGCGAATCCTATCATGCCCCCAAGGCGCGCCGCAAAACGCTCCGCCCCTTGGGCCCCGACGCCCTAGGACAGCCTGTGGCAGCCCGGGCCTTGCAGGGCGGATCGCCCGCCGCTTTTGGACACCGCGATGCGCGAGGGGAAATGCTCCTTGACCTGCTCAACGTGCGAAATCACCCCCAGCAGCCGCCCCTTGCCCGACACGGCCGAGAGGCACTCCAAGGCGTCGTTGAGCGATTCGCCGTCCAACGCCCCGAAGCCCTCGTCCAAAAAAACCGACGAGATCGACGCGCCCGACTTCTTGCCTCCCATGTCGATCATGCCCAGCGCCAACGCCAAAGACGCCACGAAGCGCTCGCCGCCCGAAAGGTTGGCGCAGCTGCGGGCGCGGCGGTCTTGGTAACGGTCCATCACGCTTAAGCTGAAGCCCTGTTCGCCCTTCGCCGTCTTGGCGCCGGCGTCGACAAACAGCTCGTAGCGGCCCATCATGCGGCGCAGGTACCGGTTGGCGTGGCCGACCAGCGCCTCGAATATGTTTTGCATGCCCATGAGGTTGAAGCGATCCCCCTCGGCCGAGCCGATCAGGCCGTTGAGCGTTTGCCAATCGTCGCGCTCGCGCGCCGCCGCATCCGCCTTGGCCTGCAATTCGGCCTTCAGCCGGGCTTTTTCGGCGTCGTCTTGCAGCGCCCGCCCCAGCGCGCCGCTTTCTCGGCTCAGCGCCATCAAATCCTCTTGGGCTTGCCTTTCGCGCGCCTGCAGAACCTCCAAAGCCTCGCCGTTTTCGGCGTCCGGCGCCAGTTTCGTTTTGCCCGCGCGCGCTTGCTCGGCCAAGCTGTCCGCCTTCGACCGCGCCAAGGCCAGCTCCTCGCGCTGCGCCGTCCATTGCGCGATCCGAGGCGCGTCGCCCAAAGCGAGGCGCCAATCGGCCTCGCTTCCGAAGCCCGCCGCGGACGCCCCCTCGCCCAGCCGTTTGTCGGCCAAATCTTTGTCGGCCGCCGCCGCTTGGGCTTGGTCGGCCGCGGCCCGGGCCCGGGCGCTTTGCCGCTCCGCCAGTCTGTCCGCCTCGTTGGCGGCGCGCTGGGCTTCCTCGGCCGCCAAACGCGCCCGATCCGCCCGGAGCCGAAACAACGACTCCAGCTTCGCCGTCGGCTCATCGCCCGCAAGCTCCTTCAACCCCGCGCCCAACAGCGGCCCCAAAGCCCGCGCCCGGGTTCGGCGCTCGGCCAAGGCGCGCGAAAGCTCGGCTTGCGCCCGGTCGCCCTCGGCCTGCTTCGCCGCGGCGTCTTTTTGGGCGTCGCTTTGGGCTTGAGCCAAAAAGCGCCGTTCGACCTCCCCTTTTTCAAGCTCGGCTTGCAATCTGCGCTCCTCGCCTTCGTCGCGCCGGCGCGCGGCGGCGGCGTCGGCGACGCGGCCCGCCAGAAATTGCGCCGCCTCGACCGCCCGGCTCAAGGCGTCGCCCCGCCCCTCTTCGGTTAAAGCGCTCGGCGGGCAATCGGCGGCCGCGTCTTTTGCGCCGTTCAATGACCCGGACGCGCCCGATGCGCCCGATGCGCCTAACCGCGCGCCGTCGCGGGCGGCTTGGGCCAACCGATCCAAGGCGTCCGGCCATCCCGCGGGCGTCAAATCCGCGCCGCCATCCGCGCCGCGCTCGCCGAAACCCAAGGCGCGGCGCAGCCGATCCGCGGCGTCTTGCGGCGCCGACAAGCAGGAGACGGCCGTCTCCTCCAAACGCCGCGCCGCGCTTTGCGCGCTTTGCAAGGCGCGGCTTAGCCCCTCGCGCCGAGCCGCATACTCAGATTTGGCTTGCTCCGACGCGACAAAGGCGGAATGCTCGCGATCCTTGGCGGCTTCGGCTTCAAGCTCGATTTGGGCCAAGCGCCCCTCGATGCGCTCAAGCTGCGCATCCGCATCGTCCGCCAAAGCGCAGGCGCCGTCGAACGCGCGCGCCTCTTGGGCGGCCGCGGCGGCAAGCTCTTCCAGGCCAACGGGCGCGCCGGACGCGTCGGGGGCGCAAAACAAATCGTCGGGATCGGGCGCCCCCAACGCGTCGTCGGCCAAGCCAAGCTCAAAGCCCTGCGCGGCTTGGCTTTGGCGGCGGGCCCACTCGGCCCACATCCGCCTTGAATCGCTTGCGCTTGCGGACGCGGCGCCGTCGCCCCGCGCCGCTTCCGGGCGCGCTTCCTCGCTCGCTTCCCGATCCTCTTCTTTCCCGCGGGGGCGCTCCCCCGGCCCGTCCGGCCCCATGGCGTCGGCAAGGGATTGGGCGGCCGCGCAGGCCCGTTTCGCCGCCGTCGCCAGACGCTTCAGCGCCGCGCCCGAATCCTTTCGCAGACGATCCAGATCTTCCTTCGCCCCTTTTTCCGCGCCCTCCAGCCGGGCCATTTCTTGCTCGGCGCCTTGGCGCTCGCGCCGCGCCCGCGCCCAATCGGCCCCAAAAGACTCTTCGCCCGCTTTCAGCCGCGCCTCCAAGCGCCCCAGCTTGGCGCGCTCTTCCGCCCCCCGCTTGGACAGGGCGCGGCCGTCGCGGCACGGGGCCCCGCACACGGGGCAAGGCTCTCCCGGGCGCAAATCCGTCAGCAGCCGAACGCTCGCCTCTTGGGCTATGCATTGCGAGCGCAGGGCGTCCAGCTCTTTACTTTTGCGCTCCAAGCCGGCTTGCGCGGAGTCCAAGCCGCCGATGAAGACCGTCCATTTTTGAATTTCTTCGGAAATCCTCTCCGCATCCGCCTCCCGCAGGCGGCGTTTTTCCATGGCGTTTTTGGCGTCTTGGCGCAGCCGCCCCCACGTTTCCAAGGCGTCGGCGGTTTGCCATGCGGCTCGGGCGATCCGCGCCGACCGGGCTTTGCCGCCCCCGCCCAAGGCTTGATCGCGGCGTTTCTTCAGGCCCTGCGCCTCAAGGCGCAGTTCGCCCAGCAATTCGACGGCGCCGCGCGCGCGCTCTTGGGCCGAGGCCCAATCCGACCGGGCCCGGCTCCATTCGGCCAAGGCTTGCGCGGCAAAGCCGCAGCTCGCCGAGGCGGCGTCGAGGGATTGCGCCAAACCGCGGGCCAGCTCTTGGGCTTGGGCGGCAAGCTCGGGCGCCTTGGCCTCGGCCGCGCGCGCCGACATGGCGTCGCGCAGCGCCCTTAGCTGATCTTGTCCGGCCTCCAGCCTTCGGCCCAAGCTCTCGTTGTCGCGGCGCAGGGCGTCGAGCTTGGCGCGGGCCTCTTGGGCCCTAGCTTGCGCGCCGAGCGCCTCTTGGCCCGTTTTTTCGATCGCGGCGTCGATCGCCGCCAACGCGCCGATTTCACGATCCGCCCTCTCCTTCGCGCCTTGGGCCGCCTCAAGCGCTTGCTTGGCCGCTTGCGCCGCGTCTTTGGATGCCGCCGCGGCGGATTGCGCTTGGCGCGCGGCCTCTTGCGCCGCGGCGGCGTCCTTTTGCGCGCCGAGCGCCGCCTCTTGCGCCTCTTGCGCCGCTTGGCCCAAAGGCTGCAGCGCCCGGGCCGCGATCGCCCTTTGCAGCGCGCCTTTCGTTTGCGCCTCCCACTTGGCCTCGTGCGCCGCGACGGCGTCGCTCTGCGCGCGCGCCGCTTGATCCAACTCCTTCCAAGCCAAATAATCCTTGCGCTGCGCCGCGAGCTTTTGGGTTTGGGCCAGCTCCAAGCGAGCCCGGCCCAGCTTGTCGCCGACTTGGGCGAGCCGGCTTTCCAATTGCGCCCGCTCAAGCGGATCCATCACGCGCGCGGCGTCGGCGCGCCCTTGGCAAAGGCCGGCCCGCTCGGACGCCTCCTTGGCCAAGGCGAACACCCCCGCGCCGATGGCGCCGTATTCGTCGCGGCGCGTGATTTTTTTCAGCAAATCGGCCTTGTCTTTGGGGGCGCTGTCCAAAAAGCGGCCAAACTCGCCTTGGGCCAGCATCGCCGAGCGCAAAAACTGGCCAAACTCGATGCGCAGGGCGTCGCGGGCCCATCCCCGGTAATCCTCGACCTTGGCCATCAACCCCAGACTCCGGGCTGCCTTGCCCGCCGCCGCCTCGCGCGCCAAAAACAGCGCCCAGCGCGACATGGGCTCGCCCGGCCGCAACGCTTTGAGCTTGCCCCAAAAGCCGGACGCCCCGTCGCCCGCCAGACCCGTGACGTCGTGCGCGGCCAAGGTTCGCTTCAATTCGGGCGCGGGCGCAGGCTCGTGAGCCGGCGCCGTCGCGGGCGCGGATGCGTCGTTCGATCGCGCCGAATCCGCGGCCGGTTGCGAATCGAAACCCAAATCCGAGCCCGACGCCGAATCCGCGCCCTCGGCCGGGTCCGGCTCGCGCTTCGCCTCGCTTTGGCTTGGGCTATCCGAAGCCTCAAGGGGCGAAAGGGAGACGGATCCCGCGGCCGCTTTGGCTTTGCGCTTGGCGGCCGCCGCCGTCTTGCTTTTGAACGCCAAAAGGCATTCGCACAGGTACACCCGCCCTTCAAGCTCCACCACGGCCTTGGCGTAAGCCGTTTCGCGCCCCGCGCTCACGCTTTGCGCGACGCCGCTTAGGCTGGGCGTGGGCGAGCGCGGGGTCATGCCGTACATGGCCAAGCAAATCGCGTCCAGAATCGTCGACTTGCCCGCGCCCGTGGGCCCGGTGATCGCGAAAACCCCGTCGCGCGTCAACTCGGGGTCGCCAAAATCAATCACCCACTCGCCTTTGAGCGAATTGAGATTCTTGAAC